>NZ_PJAP01000468.1:0-4569 GCF_002836795.1 Shewanella sp. 11B5
TGCGCGGGCAATCAAGCTACGTAGTGCTAGGTTGCCATCTGGGTCGACGCCACCTTTAGCGCAAATATAAATCTCTTTACCGTAACGTGAGTAAATTCGTGTCTTTTGGCCAGCGGTTTTCGCCATGGACTCTTTTTTATTTTGATATGCTCTGCCCATCTTAATCTCGTTTTATTAAATGTTTAAAGGCTAAAAATTGTCACCGATTCTAGCAGGAATAAGTTGTGCTGTTTAGGTGCTGGTTCTAAATTTTGCATAAATAACCTTGTAGCAAAATAATAAAAGGTTATCAAACAGTCCTTTGCCCTAGTCACTAGGTTGCATTCACGTACAATAGATCTGCAATTGCCAAGTAAATTGGTGTTGTTTATAAGGCAACAAAAACGTTTGCGATGACCCTCGTGAAATCGTCTGACTTTTTGCGTTGGCCTATTTCTCATCCCGAGATGAGGTTTAATAGGCTTGTTTACAGTGTAAATACTGCATAATAAAGCGCTAGCACCTCGCACTTACAGGACATAAGTATTCATATTTACACATCAGTTGTGTTAAGTTTATGTGCTAAGAGCCTTAAATCGATAATACAATTTAACAGTGTATTATCGTATAAAGCCGAAATATAAAAATAAGAGAAACGACTTCTCTATTGGGTTAACTCAATATTGAAAGTCCATTGTTTCATCCTTTTACCCTGAGATGTATTGATGAGTTAGATGATCAATATCATTTCTAAACTTAATCAGTATGTTAGAAATGAGAGTCCGAATATGAAATCTGAATCTGCTGAAGGTCAAACGTCAAACGCGACGGTGACTATTTTGTATTACGAAGCCCCTGTTGGTTTAGAAATGCATAATGCTGTGATGACCGATCTGCAAATCAGCCAAACTGGGCGTGTAATGATTCCTGAATCATTTCGTCGAGGTAAATCTATTATTGCGGTATTAGAAGGCGAGTGCAAAATACTTAACTCACTGGGTGAACGTGTTTACTCACAACGAGTTATGAGCAAATTAGAAAATTAAATGAAGCTCAAGTAAAAAAAGACACGTGAAGTGTCTTTTTTTTTGTGATTTTTAACATGTGTGGCATTTATCACGCGAGTTAGCTGTACTAATTTACCGGCTCACAGCGTAGTAAATCAGCTAACAGTTTATCTGCTAAAGGCTGTAATACTTGCTCATTAGGCTGAGTGTGAGCCACTGTTCGTAAACCGTATATTCCCATCACTAAATACTGCGCTAAAAATTGACTGTCGCTGTCCTGTGCTATCAGCTTCTGCGCTTTTGCTGTATCGAACACCATTGCAAGTGACTGGTGCCATAGCTGTAAAAACTGGCAAGTCATTTGTTTTATTTGTTCATCTTGCTCGCCCATTTCACTGAGTGACTTGGTCAGTAAACACGCCTGGGTAGCATCACAGCTTAAACATTCTTGTACGATTAGCGCTAAATAAGCACCTAAGTTGTCGACTGCTGATCGGTCATTGGCAAACAATTGCTGAAACTGTTCATTACGATCTTGTTGGTATTGCTCAATAGCAGCAATAAATAAGCCTTTTTTATTATCAAAGGCACAGTAAATTGACCCCGGATGTAGCCCCGTTGCTTTAGTGAGATCTTGCATGCTGGTTTTAGCGTATCCATTCACTAAAAAGGTGCTCATAGCAGCACGTAAAACCGTTTCTCTATCAAATTCAGCGTGTCTCATATCTGGTCACTTCTGGTCAACAACAAAGCGTGATAACTCATAACGCTCGAGTCTAACTACATTTGATCGATTATTCAAAAAATACTTGAATGTACATTCAATTAAGATTAATCTTGAATGCATATTCAAGAAAGGAGATCGTCCCATGACGGCAAGTTTATTTACACCATACAAACTCAATGACACCCTAACATTATCAAACAAGATTTTAATGGCACCATTAACGCGTTGTATGGCGGATGATGATCTTGTTCCTACTCAAGCTATTGCAGACTATTATGCTCGCCGTGCTGAAGCGGGTTTGATTATCAGTGAAGCGACAATTATCCGTCCAGATGCACAAGGTTACCCAAATACCCCTGGTTTATTTACTCCAGCTCAAATTGACGGCTGGCGCGTAGTGACCGATGCGGTGCACAAAAATGACGGCAAAATTTTTGCTCAGCTTTGGCACACTGGCCGTGTAGCACATCCACACTTTTTTGATGGTGGCTACGTATTATCTGCTTCTGCACAAGCTGTTGAAGGTACTGTGCCTAGAATGCGCGAATTAGTTTACCAAACGCCAAAGGCTGCCACGTTAGATGATATTAAGCAGTTAGTTGTTGATTATGCTCAAGCAGCTGCAAATGCGATTGATGCTGGTTTTGATGGTGTCGAGATTCATGGTGCTAATGGTTATTTAATTGATCAATTCTTACATCATGACAGTAACCGTCGTGAGGACGAATACGGCCAAACCCCTGAAAACATGTCACGTTTTGCTTTAGAAGTGGTTGACGCCATTGTTGCCAGAATTGGCGCAGATCGCACCGCTATTCGCGTTTCTCCAGGAGCCTATTTCAATATGGCTACCGATCCACGCGACCGTGACGTGTTTGACTACTTGTTACCTGAGTTAGCTAAACGCAATTTAGCATTTTTACATGGCGGTATTTTTGACGATTCAATGCAGTTTGATTACTTAGGTGGCAGCATATCGACCTACCTACGCAGTGTTTACACTGGCACCTTAGTGGGTGTAGGTAGCTACACCGCCGAAACGGGTAGTGCAGCCATTACCGACAACAAGTTTGATTTGTTGGCTATTGGCCGTCCATTTATTGCTAATCCAGATTATGTGGCAAAAGTACGTGATGGCGGCGAATTAGTGGCATACGCCGATACCATGTTAACGGAATTGATTTAACCTAGTTTGTTGTTTTACGTTACTGATTTCAGCAGAGGTTAGTAAAACGTAGTTTGTAGGAATCCATTTCTAAGCAGTATTTTCTATGTTAGAAATGGCGCTAAAGTCATCAACCCCAATTTTTGTTTTTTAGCATCCGTCTTGGCCACAGCTTTTGCTGTGGTCTTTTTTTGGCAGAAATTTGTCTCAGTGGGTGCACTCTATTACTATGTCGACAATTTTCGGCAAAGAGAAACATGATGCAAACACTGCAACAATTAAATGATGGTTTGTTACTGGGTTATCAACGAGTCAATATCGCAGAAAAACTGACGGAGTTTCCTGTAAAACTGTTTGAGTTAGCCGATACTCTAGAAGTACTCGATCTTAGCAATAACCAATTATCGTCATTGCCCGATAACTTTGCTGACTTGCATCAACTCAAAATCTTGTTTGTGTCGAATAACCTATTTGAACATCTACCAGCCGTATTAGGCCAGTGTCCAAAGCTCGAAATGATAGGTTTTAAAGCCAATCAAATTCGCACCGTACCCGAAACATCCATTCCAAAGCAAACTCGTTGGTTAATATTAACCGATAACCACATTGAGCAGTTGCCAGACAGTTTAGGTCAGTGTCATCGTCTGGAAAAACTCGCGTTAGCGGGTAACCGATTAACCGCACTGCCTAATAGTATGGCTAATTGTCATCAATTGGCTCTTATCCGTTTATCGGCTAACCAGCTTACCGCCTTACCATATTGGTTATTTGAGCTACCTAACTTAGCCTGGTTGGCTTTTGCAGGTAACGCGTTTAGTCATGTAGAACATTGCGATAATACTCGCGTACCTATAGTGCCATTAACCCAGTTTACGTTAGGTCAGTTACTCGGGCAGGGCGCATCTGGATTAATTTATCAAGCAACTCACCATACAGAAAGCTCAGTTGACACAAGCTTTAGCAGCGACGCTGATGTCGCAATTAAATTGTTTAAGGGCATGGTAACCAGTGATGGTTATCCAGCAGATGAGCTTGATTGTTGCTTAACCGCTGGCGAGCACCCTAATTTGATTAATGTGGTGGCACAAATTAATCAACCAGAACAACTGGGTTTAGTGATGCAACTTATTCCGCCAAGCTACGGCAATTTAGGTTTACCGCCGTCGTTGCAAACCTGTAGCCGTGACACTTTTGAAGCGCAAACGGTATTTACCTGGGCGCGCATTACTCATATTGCTAGCCAAATGGCTGATATTTTGGCTCACTTACACCAAAATGGTATAAGCCATGGTGATATTTATGCCCACAACATCATGATAAATACCGACGATAACGTGCTGTTTGGTGATTTTGGCGCCGCCTCAAATTTAAAGCAGTTCACCCCACAGCATTTGCAATTAATGCAAGCTATTGAGATTAGGGCGTTTGGTTATTTGGTCGATGACATGCTAAACCTCATCGATAACCCAGACACACCACAAGCGGCAATGTTGCGCCAGTTAGTGCAAGATTGCTTGCAGCACAGTTCATCAACCAGACCGACTTTTAAAGCGCTGTTACCACGTTTAGCTAGCATTGCTTAACAGCTAAACACACTCGGGCTAGGGCATCATTAGGTTTAACCAGCCTAGTTGTTTCTTAGCTCGAGTAAATGGTTTTAGTTAATAGCTCTAATGAACAGCTCAAGTGAA
>NZ_PJAP01000469.1:0-4559 GCF_002836795.1 Shewanella sp. 11B5
TATGAATAGGCTAGAAGCCTAGTGTTTGAAAGGCTTTTGAGGTGATGTAGAAGGGACAACCGTTCATTTTATGTGTTTTCATCATTTCAGGCATTCTTGTCGTAATACTTTGCCTACTGTATTTCTATGACATCCAACAAGTTCTGCGATAGCAGGGTGAGATAGGTTCTTGTCTCTCAAAGAGATTATTTTTTCGCGTTTTGTGCGAGTTATTCTATTAGTCAGCATATTTGCTCCAAAGTTCAATGATTGATATCCAGATTTTAAGCTGGTAGCACTCTGATGCACACAAAAGACACTTTAAGGATGGTTAGTTCAATAGTTAATCAATTGATTGTTATAAGTAAAGTAATGATAAACAACTACAGGAGAATAGTATGAGTATTCGAAGTATAGTTATTGAATTTCTATTGAAAGTGATTATTCCCAATATTATTAGCTACTTAAATCGAAAAGCGTTTGATTTTGGTACGGTGTACGAATAAGGTGAGGTTGTAGATATGGCTACAGTTGGATATGCACGAGTTAGTACATCAGGACAGAGCCTAGAAGCTCAGCTACAGGCATTAAGCGATTGTGACACCATCTTTCAGGAAAAGGAATCAGGGGCTTCCTGTGAGCGTTTAGAGCTCATCAGGATGATAGAGTATGTACGTGAAGGTGATACGGTAAAAATCACTAAATTGTGTCGTTTAGCTCGAAATACGAAGCACTTGCTTGAGATTGTCGAGTTGTTTGATTCAAAGAAAGTGTCGCTTCAGGTTCTTAACTTAGGCATAGATACAGCAAGCCCAACGGGTCGCCTTATGGTTACATTAATAGGCGCGATAGCGACTTTTGAACGACAACTTTTACTTGAGCGTCAAGCTGAGGGTATTGCACTAGCTAAGGATAAAGGTAAGTACAAAGGACGTAAACCAATTGCCAGAATTAAACAAGTTCAGGTAAAAGAACTTTTCGCTAGCGGTATAAGTAAGCTACAAATATCTAGAGAATTAGGTATTAGTCTTTCAAGTGTTTACAGGCTTATTTAATAGATCCTTTATAGTTTGGTAGATATGTATTTCATATATCGAATTAATTTAATTAGGAAGTATTGGATAAAAGGTATATCGTTCTTTAATCGGAATACAATGCTGTAAGAGCTAGGTAATCGGAGATATATGTTAAGGCCTAAGGGATTGTTGAATCGCATTCGCTATATACTGAATATAAAGCTAATTGGAAGGGATATAACTTTTTTAAAAGGACATTACTTTAATAATTATAATGTTATTTATATTCCTCAGCCTCCTTATTTGCGTCCGAAATTTGACACTGTAGGTATTAAAATTACTAACGGTATTAATGTTAGTTTAGAAAAAATAACTATTTCTGGTTTTTCTGAAGCAATAAATTTAAATGGTTATTGTTCAGCAAAAATGAAAAAGGTATCTATTGATAATTGTGAGATAGGTATTTTTGCTAATGAAGCCCATATAGAAAAGGATAAGAAGATGGCATTAGATTTGAAACGTGTTGACTTTAGTCGAGGTAAAAAAGGTGTTGTAGCACCTGATACATATGACATTAAAGCTAGAGATGTTAAATTTCAAGATGTTGAAATTGGCTTTGATATATATTTAAGTAAAGCTAAAATGCTAGAAATTGGACTTCCAGAAAACACTCCTAAAGATTTGATTTTTGAAGCAATTGAAATAGTTAAAAATAGTAAAGAGGAAGAGACAGTAGATAAATTATCAAAATCTGAATTGTTCTCTTGGCTGGGAATGGCTGCAAATACAGTGACTATAGCGACTCCATTAGTTAAAAACCTAATGGCTTTAGTTCAATAATCTGGATAATGGATTGGTTGTATTTGTGCTTAAAGCATTCTATTTAAACTATACCCTTGTGAGAAACTAGAAACCCACCCCAAAGCATGTCTTTAGGGTGGGTTTTGTTGTTTTGAGACGTTTTTGTCATTGGGTAGACTCTAATGAGAGTTTGAGCGGCTACCAAATAATGTGCTCAACACATTGGTCATAAGCTTCTTTGAGTTGCGGTAATGTGTACCCATCTGAATAATAACCATATGTCATAGTCTTACCTCGTTCATGCCCTAAAATAGCGGAAGCTTTCAATTCAATAACTTCAGACCTTTGCATTGCAGTTGAAAACATCACTCGAAATGAATGGAAGCTTTTAGCTGTATCTTTTGAAATATGAGCGGTCTTGATTCTAGAGAACCAACGACTCATAGCTTTCCCATTAAGCCCAAGTAATAAATCTTCATCGCCTTTATCATTAGCTAAAGCTTTTAACCTTTCGCCCAGTTCTGTTGTCAGTGGTACTATTCGTGTTGCGGCGTCCGTTTTCCCTTTTTCGATGTAAATAGCAGTGATATTGTCTTCATCAATTAGATGTCTAACTTTTAAATTACAGAGTTCTGAAATTCGACCACCAGTATAAGCCGCAAGCTTAACTAGTAACTTTTTAATGGGCTCCTCATCAGTAATTAGTGTTTGTATCTGGCCCAATTCCTGAGGGGTGAAAGATTTCTTCTTGTTAGTCTTAATGCCTCCAGCGAATGAATGGCCTTTAAAAGGGCAAGGGGTAGTAACTTCACCTAATTGGTCACAATACCTCCAAATGGAGCGAAGGCGACTGATATAGCCGCTTACTGTGGATATAGCGAGGTCTGTTAGAAGTAGTTCAACATAATCGTGGACGTGCCTCTTTGAGATATCTTCCAGTTGGATGTCATATAACTTGAGAAACTTCAAAAACTCATCAACTGACTTTTTCGTCTTGTTGATGTTATCAGAAGAGTTAGCCTTTTTGCGGCTCCAATTTGTCAGGGCTTCTTTGAGTGTTATTTTGTATCTGCCTCGATGGTCTTTCCTACCATTGACTGTTGTATAGGCATGCAAGAATACTTCATCATCGTCACGTTGCACCTTGTCTAAGTCATAATGTTCATCCCAAGAAGCTGGAAAGTGTTCTTTGTCTTCTGACATGGATTGTACAAGCTCAAGAAATCTATGCCTATTTGTGTTGGGCGCATTAAATTTACGTTCTTGAAGCTTCCCATTAAGGATATCTCGTTGAACTCTTGCTATTCGAATATCTGCTGTCCCAAGACTTTCTGATATTGTTGTCTGTCCATCAAATTGGTCTAATAAGTCTTGAGGGATGCGTCTTTGATACCACCAAATATTTCCGCGTAGCTTTAGGTATTTTGTGTCAATTGATGTCATGTCGCCAGCTTTGTAGTCACAAATGTAGACAGGTATGATGCCATAACTCCATATATACCGCTACATTAAAGGTTTTGGCATGATTTGGGCGGCATGATGTAATCTAGCTTGTCTAAATCGGTGATAACTGCGTTGCTTCACCACTCGTTTAAGAAAGCTAAACGTCGTGGTAAAGCGCCTTGTTCTAACCCGATTTATACTGCGCTATATACATTGTCGTTCTAAAGCCTAGAAGCTTAGAACTGAATTTCTTGTAAGAGAAAATAGAAAGCCTCGATACCTAACGGTATCGGGGCTTTTTGTTATTTATTTTGGGGGTAAAATGAATTTACTATTACCCACTAACTCATTAGCTTTCTCCACAACACCTCTTATACTTTTTTCCGCTTCCACAAGAACAAGAACTATTTCTGCCTATTTTTATATGATTAGTCGTTCTATTTGATTCGTTAGCCATAAGTG
The DNA here is from genome assembly GCF_002836795.1 of Shewanella sp. 11B5. Taxonomy (NCBI): domain Bacteria; kingdom Pseudomonadati; phylum Pseudomonadota; class Gammaproteobacteria; order Alteromonadales; family Shewanellaceae; genus Shewanella; species Shewanella sp. 11B5. The sequence continues at coordinate 3,702 of NZ_PJAP01000469.1, forward strand.
AATATAAGTATTCAATATTATCTTTTATCAACATAGTATGCTCATGGTGTTGACCTAATATTGAATTAAGAATGTTGAGTGCTTTAGTTAAATAGTTGATTGCTTCATCATATTTATTTACATTAGTATAATATGCACCCATTGTATTATATGAAGTTGCAACGTCGATAGGATTTGCTTCTTGTTGTAACTCTCGTATACCCATTGCTTTTTTTATTAAAGGATACGCTTTGTCATATTGATTAGTATATCTATATAATTCGCCTAAATTATTATATACGCTGGCAGTATCAGTGTGTTCATCGCCCAAAGTTGCCTCATATCCTCTCATTGCTTTAATGTAAAAAGGTAATGCCTTCTTCCTTTGATTCATCTCCACATAAATAAACGCCAAGTCATTATAACTTTGTGCAATAAGAGGGTTGTCGATTTTAAGAAGTTTTTTTCTTAAACTTAATGCTTCTTCAAAATTTTTTAATGCCTTTTTATAATCTCCTGAAATTTTATAAGCTTCTGCAATACCCTTATAGATATAGCTTGAATCAGAACTGTCACCATCTAACATAAGATGTTTTTTTGCATTATTAAAGCTCATCAAAGATTTATTTGTATCTCTAATAGTATTATAAACATGCCCTAAATTAGAATACACCGCAGCTAAGGATCGAGGTGGCATACTATTGCATTTTTCGGCAAGTGAGCATGCCAATTCAGAATGCTCTAGTGAATTTTTATAATCTCCCTTCTTTCTATATAGCTCACCAGACAAGGTATGGAATTGGCATAAATATTCAGGTTCAATATTGTTTATGCTTTGGCATATTTTACTTGCCATAGTTAGGGTTTCTAATGAATGAT
>NZ_PJAP01000470.1:0-4544 GCF_002836795.1 Shewanella sp. 11B5
AGACAGTGAATAATAAGATGAATATCGAAGAAAAAGCCGACAGTCCACTAAAACAGCAACTTAGAAGTGTGATTTTTGGTACCGAAACCCCAGCCGGAAAACGTTTCGATATCACCCTTATGGTGTGTATTGTATTGAGTGTGATATTGATTTTTATCGATACCATTGAGCATATTAACTCGCGGTATGGCGACTATATTAGTATCGCAGAATGGACCTTTACTGTATTCTTTACCGTTGAGTACATATTAAGGCTCTATTGCTCCCTGAATCGGTTACACTATGCACGCAGCTTTTTTGGTGTAGTGGATTTAGTGTCCATTTTACCCAGTTATTTAGGGTTGATTTTCCCTGGTGCCAATGTCGCGCTAGCGCTAAGAGTACTGCGTTTATTCCGTGTATTTAGAGTGTTAAAGCTGCTGCGCTATCTCAGTGATGGCAACTTATTGATTAAAGCAATGATGCAGTCGAGCCGTAAAGTGTTTATATTTTTCTTTTCGGTCAGCTTGATTATCATGGTGTTAAGTGTGGTTATGTATGTGGTCGAAGGGCCTAATAATGGCTTTACTTCCATTCCTAAGTCGATGTATTGGACCGTGGTGACTATTACCACCGTTGGTTACGGAGATATTACGCCGCAAACCCCATTGGGCCAGGGAATTGCAGCACTCACTATGTTGATTGGTTATTCGATTATTGCCATCCCCACCGGTATTTTAACAGCTGAAATTTCACATGAAATGGTCAGAACCCGTGATTTACGTAAATGCAGTAATTGTGGTAAAAAAGGCCACGATAACGATGCCGAATATTGTAATCATTGTGGTAGCGAGCTTGAAAAACTCTAGGGCAACGGCCCTTAAACCTGAGTGAGGTTTGCTTTTTACTATTGACAATCAAGGATACTAATGACCGCCGCTAAATTTGTTGAGGGTTCTATTTTACGCCATATTTTGGTGATGAGCTCTACTGCTGCAGTGGGTATTTCGGCGCTGTTTGTGGTCGACTTACTCGATATTTTCTTTTTAAGTCTGCTTGGTGAAATAGAGCTTGCCGCTGCAGCTGGTTATGCCAGCACAATTTCATTTTTTACCACATCAATAGGTATTGGTTTATCCATTGCTCTTGGGGCTTTGGTGTCAAAAGCCGTGGGTTCTAAGAACATAAAGTTAGCTAAGAGATTGTTTTTAAACAGTGCCATAGTGACCTTAATTACCAGTGTGCTGGTGGCCGCAATTGTCATCGCGTTTATTCCAGAATTGTTAGCGTTAGTGGGGGCAACTGGGCGCACTGCGGAATTGGCTGAAAGCTACTTGTATATTCTGGTGCCATCTTTACCGTTTATTTGTTTAGCAATGGCGCTTGGCGGCGCACTGCGCGCTGTGGGTGATGCCAAACTATCGATGATGTCGACGCTAGCCGGTGGTGGTGTCAATGCCATACTCGATCCTATCTTCATTTTCTCCTTATCAATGGGCATTGAAGGGGCGGCGGCCGCATCAGTACTTGCTCGTATAGCTGTGTTCATTATTTCTGCCCGCGGTGTGGTGGTAAAACATAAATTATTAGGTCGCTTTTCATTTGATGAGTTTAAGCAAGATTTAGGGGTTATTTTTTCAATCGCCGCGCCTGCAATGTTAACCAATGTGGCAACCCCAATTGGTAATGCGGTGGTAACCCGTGCCATAGCAGATTTTGGTGATAGTTATGTGGCTGGCTGGGCGGTATTAGGGCGTTTAATTCCGGTATCGTTCGGGATGATTTTTGCACTATCTGGCGCTGTTGGGCCGATTGTGGGTCAAAACTTTGGAGCCAATGAAATTGAGCGTGTCCGATTGAGTTTAACCAAAGCGATTCAATTTTGTGTCGCTTATGTGTTGATGATGTCTCTTGGGCTGTATCTGTTACGAAATGTCATTATTAGTAGTTTTGATATGAAAGGCGATGCGGCAGAACTTATTTTGTTTTTCTGTCAGTACATCGCGGTGTTCTTTATCTTTTCGGGCATTTTGTTTATTGCTAACGCCTCATTTAATAATTTAGGTAAGGCCAAATACTCGACCTTTTTTAATGTGGGTAAAGCAACCATAGGCACCATACCATTTGTGTATTTTGGCGCGCAGTGGGGCGGTGTATTTGGAGTATTAATTGGTCAGGTGATTGGGGCAATTATATTTGGTGTGATAGGTATTTTATGTGCATATCGATTAGTCGATAAAATTAGCCGCCAAGGCATGCTAACGGCGGGTGCCAACCAACAACTGCTAGAAGACGATGCCATAAACATTGATATGGTGGCTGCTCCTTCACCTATGCCTGGGCGCACTCAGATGGCCCAATTAGATGAAGAGCCGCTGTGTAAACAATTAGCTCAACAAGATAACGCCGATACAGGCGATATTGAAAAAGTGGGTGCTAATAACACGAGTACCGATAAAACCACTAGTGACAAAAGCACCGACAAAACCAATTGATCTGCTGGATGCTCTTTAGATTTAATTCTGTGTAGATGTGATTGAGTGCAGATCTTATTGGATTTAGATTGGGATCTAGGCTGGATGCTCTGGTCGATATTTAATATCAGGCTGATGCCCACAGAGCAGACAATAAAAAGCCCCTATTTTTGGCCAAGGCCAAGAGTAGAGGCTTTTTGATGCTGACACCTTGTAAATGGGTGTTAGTCTTTGTCGGTTTCTGTGCTGGCTTCAGTGGCAACCGTTTGTTCAGCCGCTTCTGCTAACGCAATTTTCTCACGTTCAGCTTTAGAGATATAACGCTCTACAGGCTTGTTACTTGGGTTAGCTGGCACCACTTTATTTTGGCGAGCCTTGGCACGTTTGGCCAATTTTTTGATCATCTCTTGCTTTCTATTCATCTGATTTCTTACTTTGTAAACGACAAACTATTAATATCATTTTAGACGATAAACGGCTTATCGGAGCGTGATGACGCTGGTCTTGGAGCCTACGGCAACATCACGAGAAAATTTGGATGCTAATTTTAGCTTAATTGCTTAGCTGGATATAGTGTTTTATCCGTCAGCGACAATAATTAACCTATTAAGTCAGTTAAAGCCGCATCGGCTTGGCAATTAGGCGCCGAATTTTTTCATATCTTCAGCGGTAGCACCATCGTTACATTCGCCACGAATTTCACCGCGCTCAGTTTCAACATAACGACTTAATTCAATATAACCGGCTTTACAATAACCATTCATTTCGATGGTTTTTCTAAGGCCAAGATCAATTTGTTGATGCCATAATTCTAGACGATTCTCTGCGTTACGTTGTTCAATTTGATAACTCTGGGCATCTTGTTTACTGCGAATTCTTCTTTCATGCGGGGCATCACCAGGAATGCTGCGATCAAGGGCAGTAGCTAATTTGGCTTTATAGACAAATAATTTAATTCCATTGCCTTTAATTTGAGTACTGAATGCATCGCGAAACTGCCCCGCAAAGTCCATAGGATCAGGTTCGCTTGCGCTACAGGCGCTAAGCAGTATGAGACTGCAGATGATTAAGCTAATTTTTGACACTCATAACCTCATTCGTTTTGATGTTAAATGAAACGTGAATAAATGCTGCAAAATATTATCATGACCTTTATTGATACAAGCATGGCCCGATTGAAAAATATTTATGCAGCAATATGTTAACCACAGTGTTGAAAGAAACGGTGGCGACATGACATAACCAGTGCTTTATGCGAAACGTTCGTTGAGGTAGCTGGTAATGGCTTTTGATTCATATAACCATTGGGTGTTGCCGTCTTGCTCAATACGCAAACAAGGCACTTGTAGCTTGCCACCTTGGCTTACTAACACGCTTTTGTTGTCATCTTGTTTGGCGTCGACTAAGTTAATGGTTAAATTTTGGCGGCGAATATCACGACGAACTTTGACACAAAAAGGGCAGGCGGCGTATTGATACAATGCCAATGATTGAGTTTGTTGATCGACAATAGCTTGTTGATCTTGCGGACGTTGGCGCTTTTTAGGAGCAAACACAAAATTTAACAACAAAATAATTCGACCTAAAATCCAGCGAACGATAAACATAGATAACCTCAATCTTAACAATATTAATGATACGTCATGATTGCAAACGCTTGTTATTACTCGTTTGCAATGTATGCGCAGTCTACCCGATGTCGATAGCGGTTAACAGCCACAGACAGGTTATTTTACTTGTAACTCCAGCAATGCTTCAGCGGCATCTTCTGCTGTGTTGATACGGCTTTCAAGCACAAATATTTTTCCTGGATCAATCTCTGTTTGAGCAATGAGATAGGCTTTAACCGCCTTAGCACGCTTTTGAGCTAAAAGGCCAAATTCATCTGCAGTAAACTGTTGGTGATTTTTAAGCATATTGTACAAGCCAATGTGCCAGCGCGTAATGAGCTCTGCTTCAGTCAGTTTTGGTTTTTTCTGCTGTAACTTTTGTTTTATGTCTAATGGGTCCTGCGATAACTCTTGCTCAACCAATTGATACAATGCATCTGCTAAAGGCCCTGTAGCAGGGTATTTACTGGCAGATATACTC
>NZ_PJAP01000471.1:0-4531 GCF_002836795.1 Shewanella sp. 11B5
TGAACGACGACCATCAGGAGTGTTACCAGTTTTCTTACCATAAACTACGTTTGAAGTGATGGTTAAGATTGATTGTGTTGGAATGGCATTACGATACATTTTTTTAGTGCGAATTTTCGCCATAAAACGTTCAACTAAATCGCAAGCAATGTCATCGACGCGAGCATCATTGTTACCAAATTTTGGATAATCACCTTGAATGTCAAAATCAACCGCAATACCATTTTCATCACGAATAGGCTTAACTTGAGCAAACTTAATCGCTGACAATGAATCGGCGGCAATTGATAAACCAGCAATACCACACGCCATTGTACGGCGGACATCACGGTCATGTAATGCCATTAACGCAGACTCGTAAGAGTATTTGTCATGCATAAAGTGAATAGCGTTAAGTGCAGACACATACTGCGTTGCAAGCCAGTCCATTAAACCATCAAGACGTGACATAACATCATCAAACTCAAGCACATCAGCAGTGATTGGATCAGCTTTTGGTGCAATTTGGGTTTTAAGCTTTTCGTCAACACCACCGTTAATGGCGTATAACATGGTTTTGGCTAAGTTAGCGCGAGCACCGAAGAACTGCATATGTTTACCCAAAATCATTGGGCTAACACAACAAGCAATGGCGTAATCGTCTGACTCAAAGTCTGGACGCATTAAGTCATCGTTTTCGTATTGAATTGAACTAGTGTCAATTGATACTTTGGCACAGTAACTTTTAAAACCTTGTGGCAATTTTGTTGACCACAATACAGTAATGTTTGGCTCTGGGCTTGGGCCCATGTTGTACAAGGTATGTAAGAAACGGAAGCTTGATTTAGTTACTAATGTGCGACCATCAAGACCCATACCTGCGATAGATTCAGTTGCCCAAATTGGATCGCCTGAGAATAGTTCGTCGTATTCAGGTGTGCGAAGGAAACGAACCATACGCAATTTCATTACGAAATGGTCAACCATTTCTTGGGCTTGCTGCTCAGTAAGAACACCATTTTTAATGTCACGTTCAATATAAGCATCAATGAACGTTGAAGTACGACCAAGTGACATTGCTGCGCCATTTTGGCTTTTTACTGCAGCAAGGTAACCAAAGTAGGTCCATTGAATGGCTTCTTTAGCATTTTTGGCTGGGACAGAAATATCACAACCGTATTTAGCTGCCATCACTTTCATTTGGCCTAAAGCACGATGTTGCTCAGCAATTTCTTCACGTAATTGGATCACACTTGATAAGTCTTCGCCTGCTTCAAACTGCGCTTGCAGTGAACTGAATTGGGCAAACTTATCTTTCATTAGATAATCAATACCGTACAAAGCAATACGACGGTAGTCACCAATAATACGACCACGACCATAAGCATCAGGTAAACCCGTTAATATACCTGACTTACGGCAAGCCATTATTTCAGGAGTATAGACATCAAACACGCCTTGGTTATGGGTTTTACGTAATTCAGAGTAAACGTAATTTACATCGCTGTTCAGTTCACGGCCATAAGCTTTGCATGAACCTTCAACCATACGAATACCACCATTGGGCAGCATGGCACGCTTTAATGGCGCTTCAGTTTGCAAACCAACGATAGTTTCAAGGTCTTTATTGATATAACCAGCATCATGAGAGGTAATGGTAGAAACCATTTCTGTGTCGAAATCGACAGGAGCATGAGTTTGGTTTTCTTGCTTGATGCCTTCCATTACTTTGTCCCACAAAGTTAATGTTGCATCTGTTGCACCTGCTAAGAATGATTCATCACCCTCATATGGTGTGTAATTTTGTTGGATAAAGTCACGTACGTTAACTTCAGTTTTCCAATCGCCAGCTACGAAACCTTCCCACGCGTTGGCAAATAGTTCGGTTTTATCTGTCATTTACTTAACCCTCTGGTTGATTTTCTACGGATATCATCACAATTAACACTAAGTGTTGTTATCCGTTGAGTACTTACATTCTGTAGTCTAGGTTGATTCGCTAGACTGAGCCGTTTACATCTTCTGCGACATTGATGGCAGAAATGTTCCGCCTGGCTTGTGTAATGACGCTAATCGATATTGTTTCGGTTAATGAACTAATTGGTAAGACCAATTATCCATGGCTTGATAATAGCACAGCGCGATGACGATATCGGCTGCTTTCGCTAACGGAATATCAAAAGTGTTAACTGGCTAACAAATCTGTTTAGAAGTTGGAGTAGCACGCGGCAATTTTTGACAAATAAAAAGCGAGATCGTTGCCGATCTCGCTTTTTATTGATGGTATTACCGAGCATAACTGGATTATAGCAACGCTGGAATCCCTTCGATCATGCCTACTGCTAACATCGCCGCCAAACAAATCACAAAGGCTAGGCTTGGGATAACAATACGGTCTGCAAACGACAAGGTTTTAGGACGTTCTTTATCACCAATCAAGCCATTGTTATCAAGTAACATGGTCAAAGCCCAAGCTAATACTGGGTTAGCAACGAATGCAGCGAAAATACAGATACCTGCGGCCTGGCTGCTAGTTGTGTCTTTAACCATCTGTAAACCCGCTTCTAATAACGGTAGGAATACACCGACTAAAAGCGCAATCGACATAACAGGACGCCACACGGTGATATCCATAGGATAACCAATGATAGCCACAATAATACATAAGCTACCGAGTAGGATCGCGCCAGCAGGAATAGGGCGTTTGGCAATGGCTGCGGGGATCATGTAAGTGCCCCATGATGAGGTAATATTACCGCCACCTACTGCCGTACCAACGATCTGCCTTACTGAACAGGTTGTCATCGTATCATCAACATCCATCAGTACTTTTTCAGCACCTTTTGGATAATTTAACTCTTGGAAAATACGATGGCCAAGAAAGTCTGGTGACCACATGGCAACAGCAAGAATGGCGAACGGTAATGATGCAATAAAATGAGCAGCATTTGGTAAGCCTAACTGCCAACCATGTTCAGTTGAACCCCACCAATAAACAGGATTGAGATTTGGGATGCCTGGAGCGGTAGTAAATTGTAGATCCAAACCTGCGCCAAGACCAAATGCCAGAGCAACAGCCGCGATAGAGCACAGCGGAATAGCCAACCAACGCTTGCCATATTTGGCTAATGCAGCATAAATAATGACATTGATTAACAAGATGGTAAATGCAACATAACCGAGTGAATAGTCAAGACTATGTTTGGCTTGCAGTCCTCCAGCCCAGTCAAACAAAGAACCTATCTGACTTTTAGCCCCCATAAATCCTAAGAACACTAATAAACCGCCGGCCACACCGCTACTGGTGAGGTTAACCAGTTTCGATCCCCCTTTGAAATAACTTAAAATTAAGCCAAATATACCAATGAGGATTGCTAACGCTAACGGATGAGCACCAGCGAGCGCGATGGTACCAATCAACGGGATCATTGGTCCATGGTTGCCACCAAGGTTTGCTCTTGGGTTAATAAAACCGGAGCTAATAATGCAGAAGAGTAAAGCAGGGATGAGCATTTCTACGCGGACAATTTGGATAGCAAATTCTGCCCCAAGATTGACGTGGTCCCATTTTTCACTTAAGCCTGCAGCCCAAGCAGCCATTACTGCAGAATACATAACAGTAATACCAATGGTTCCTGCTATTGCTGGGACTAAGTCTTCCCATTCAAAACGAAAATCACGCCCAGGAAGATTGAGTCCCCAGCGTTTTGGCTTCATTATCTTGAGTTCATTTTCTAGATAGGCATCGCGAGTTTCAAACTCGCTAGCAGGGCGGTGAAGCTCGCTATAGCTTGCTTCATGAGCTTGTGTATCTGAATTACTGACTGTGTCTGACATAATTTCTCATTCTCCGAAAAGAACAGGTTAATCCATCAAATGATGAAGTTTAAGTGTGTTCCATTGAAGTGATGGCTATGTCCATAAGAGCAGCTTGCCGGTGAGCCGCAATGGCTCTTATCACTTTGCTCAGCTGCGATGCCTTTAATTAGGGAAGCATTACAGTGATGTCCTTATTATGATCTTTCTTGGTAAGACCAATTTACCTTGTGGATTTTAGCATAGCGATGCGATCGCATCACTTGGTATCAAGAAAGTTGATGTTTTGTTTGCTAGAAGTGAGAGCTGGATAACAAGTTGATTGCAAAATCAGATCCGTAAATTAGCCTAGATTTGAAGTTTGATTGCTGTACAGATGACAAATTAATACTCAGCATCAATATAATTGATATAGAGTATCATAAATTAAAAGTTTTACTTAAGGCGTGCAGACGTTATTTAAAGGTGCGACTTGGCTGGTAATGTTTGACGACATCAACATTAAAGTGATTTGCTTAATCAGTTAATGCGGTAACGCTCATAATACTGTGAGTATGACTCTGTGGTTGTTTTTCGCTATGGTGTTGATACTGAGACTAGGGGAAACTTTATTGCTAGGCGATATTTAAAATAATGTTATAGACATAAAAAAACGGCATCCGAAGATGCCGTTTTACAAATAAACCTATCGCTTATAACGAATAGTTTAGAACTTGTAAGTAGCCGTAGTATGGAA
>NZ_PJAP01000472.1:0-4507 GCF_002836795.1 Shewanella sp. 11B5
GGATAGGGCACACTTTATGGTAAAGCACTTACTACGCAAGCTTTCTGGTCGTGATGGCAAATTATTGTCAGCACCGGTTTTTGCTGTATTTGCAACGTCTGCATTGGCGTTATTGTTAAGCCAAGTATTGATGGCAACCGAAAGTAATTCGACTAATAGTAAGGCCTGTGTCTGTAATAGCACCACCAACTACAATGCCAGTTTACCCAGTAGTCACCCTACAAATCGTTGTGCAGAACAATCAAATGATGTCAGTTGGGGGAATTGGATTACAGGTAATAGCCGCTCTAGTCAGTTTCACTTTATTGATTTACTTGAGTTAATCCACGGTCACAAAGACAAACCTTTAAATGATATGCCTACCTCAGGCAACCCAACTCAGATATCGCGTTAATGTCTATTTGGCGAGTGTTTAGTAGCACTGTAGCAGCCTTCTTCGGCGTACAGACGGAGCAAAATCGCCAAAAAGATTTTCAAACTCAATCCCCATTACCATTTATCATTATGGGTATTATCTTAGCCATAGCCTTAGTCATTTCATTAATGCTAATCGTAAACCAAGTCTTAAGTTAACCGCTAGTTTTCGTTATCCACGCTTTGCAGCATTACTCTTCTTCACGATAATGATGATCATATAGCGCCATAATTTCATCCACTTTATTGCGTGAACCGCCTTTAGGGCTAATATTACGCTGCACCGAAATCGTTGAACAAGATGCACCACGATATAACTCTCGCGTTAACGGAATATCATGATTACTGATCAATACCGGAATATTTCTCTCATGGGCAATGAGCCGTGAATGACGAGCAAGTAATGCTTGATCATCTAAGCTAAAACCCGGACCTGCATAAGTGGTAAAACTGGCTGTGGTTGATAACGGCGCATAAGGCGGATCACAATAAATAACATCACCACTGTTTGCCATATCAAAGGCTTGTTCGTAACTGATACATTTAAAGGTCGCTTTTTGCGCTTTTAATGAAAAGTAACGAATTTCAGCTTCAGGGAAATACGGTTTTTTGTACGAACCAAACGGTACATTAAAACCGCCTTTGCGATTATATCGACATAAGCCATTAAAACCATGGCGATTCATGTACAGGAAGTAAACCGAACGAATGAAAGGATCGCTACAGAGATTAAATTCAGCACGAACACGATAATAAGCATCTTTGTCATTCATCTCATCGACAAACATGGCCTTGGCCGCTTTAATGTATTTATCTGGCTGTTGCTGAACAATTTGGTATAAATTGATTAAGTCTTGATTGATGTCACACAATAAATAATCATCAAACTGTGTATTGAGGAATACCGAACCCGCCCCAACAAAAGGCTCGATCAGTCTATTTCCAGCTGGAAGGTGTTTTGCTAGCTCATCAACGAGCTTATATTTACCGCCTGCCCACTTTAGAAAGGCTCTATGCTTTTTTATCATGAATAGGAATTATGCCAGCAAAATTAAAGCTGATGATTGTACTCTGTTTAACGATAATTATCATCGGATAAAGCAGTTTTATTAGTTGATTTTTCATCCTATTGACTTGGATGCTGCGGAATATGAAGATTGTTAATCTTGTCGCTTATAATCACTTAAGTCTGCCCACTTTCTTACCCATGGAGCCGCTAAACTATATTTTTTCTGAAGACTTTTCGCTTTTGAGCTAGCTGCCGATGCGGTATCAAAATCACCCAGTAATATAACGTGGCGTTGTTTGTATTTCATTATGTAAACTTGCGGCTCTTGTGCCAGTTTAACTAAAATTGGTGTAAGTGAGTCTTTGTCATTCACGCTAGCAAGTTGCAGCGTAAAACCTTTCACCTTTAGGTTAGGGGTATTATCACGCTCAACAATATCATTCGGCTTATTTACCGTGTTAACTTGCGCTTTGGGTAACTTACCTTGGAAAGACAAACCTTTTAATGATGAATTAACCACTACGTCAATGTGATTATCTGCAGGAACCTCTTCTATGAGGTTAGTCTCACCTTGCTCTACTAGTGAACTATCAGCAGTCATTTGCTGCTCGATGATAAAATGTGCTTGCTCATTGGCACTCGACTTAGCTAAGACCAATTGCCTATGGGCAAAATAAGCGCTTAATGAACTGTCGGCATAATCAATGACATATTGAGCGGCTTTTACACGTACAGCGGATTGCTCGGCTGTTAATACTGGCGACAATGATGCTGAAATCGGAGGAGGTAATTGTGTACTAATCCCCCACCACATCGCCACGCCAGCTAATATGGTGACAGAAGCAATCATCATTTTAATAGACGCAGACCAAGATGAACGCACTGTTTGTGGCTCTTCTAATGCTAACGCTAATAATTGAACTACTTCAGCTGGCGTACCGCGTTGCTTCTCTAATTGCTTATGAATAATTTCACGCGGGATAAACGGTGTTTGCTGGCTACGGAGTAATAAACTTTGATAAAGACCATCACGCTCAGGTACAGATAAAGGCTCAATCGTCACAGGCAGTAATCTAGCACGAGTCTCATCAGTTAACTCAGCCACTAAAGTATGCCAAAAGCTAGGAGTGACGGTCACTGTTACTGCAACAGGTTTACCTGCACAGTGAATTTGGCTCAGCAGAATGCACTCAGCCCAAATATCTTTAGGCAATAAATCAGCATCATCAATAATGATATGTAACGGTTTTTTTAAACTAGATTGGATTCTCAGTACGGTGTCCATCAAAGGACGTTCATCATCAAAAATTGGCGCGGAGATTAATTGAACCAGAATTTTTCGACGAATTTCAGCGCTATCAGCGTGTTGAGGACAAATGACCAATGCTGAATTATAATCATCTAGCTCACTGGCTAATGCAGCCGTCAGTGTCGACTTACCTGAACCGTTATCACCACAAATAACCAACAACTGTTCGCTATAACTAGCAATATGCTGTAAACGCTGAATGAGCGCTTCTTGGGTAGGGAGTAGTAATAGTCCTGGAGTCGTCAATGATTCACCACACTATAATTTATAGCTAGCATAGATATATACGGAATAATTTATACGCAGCTAATAACCTGTTTCAATAAGTCTTCACTCACATCACTAAAGACATCAGCTTTGCCTATTTCTGTAGGTAATACCAAGCGGATTTTACCTCCTAATACTTTTTTATCTCGACGCATATGCTTGATAAACTGTTCAAAACCCATCGACTCTGGAGCCGTTATAGGTAAATCAAACGCTTGCATCAATCGGCAAATACGCTCGACACTTTGCTCATCTAATAGATTTAACTTATATGCTGTTTGAGCCGCAAGAACAGTACCAGCAGAGACTGCTTCGCCATGTAACCAAACACCGTAGCCCATTTCAGCTTCGATAGCATGCCCAAAAGTATGCCCAAGGTTTAATAACGCTCTTACACCTTGTTCCGTTTCATCTTGTGCGACAACATCAGCTTTAATCTGACAACATTTCGCAATGGCATAGTTTAACGCATCTGTTTGAAGCGATTTTAACGCATCAACATTTGCTTCAAGCCACTGAAAAAAGTCAGCATCCCAAATAATACCGTACTTAATCACTTCAGCCATACCTGCAGCAAACTCATTTGCGGGTAATGTCTGTAAGCAAAACGTATCAATAATCACTGATTTAGGCTGATAAAATGCACCAATCATATTTTTCCCAAGCGGATGATTGACTGCCGTTTTACCACCAACAGAAGAATCAACTTGGGACAGTAATGTAGTTGGCACTTGAATAAACTCAATACCACGCTGATAACACGCAGCCGCGAAACCAGTCATATCACCAACAACACCACCACCTAGTGCAACTAATACTGAATCTCGAGCAAAATTATGCTCAAGTAACTCAGTAAAAATATAATCTAGATGTTGTAAGTCTTTAAATTTTTCGCCATCCGGCAAAATAACCGTTTCAATGCGCGCGCAAGCGCTCATCGCTTGTTGTATCTGTTGAAGATACAACGGAGCAATGGTGTCATTTGAAACAATTAAGGCTTTTTTGTTTGTTAGGTAGCGAGCAAATAGCTCGCTATCATTCATCAAATCCTGGCCAATATAAATGGGGTAACTTCTATCACCTAATTGAACCTGAATTTGTTGCATGTTGTTACCTAAAAGCCAAGTTGCTCGATAATTTGGTTTGCGACGATCTTCGCGCTTTGCTCATCTGTCTTAACGATAACATCCGCAATTTCCTCATATAAAGGATTGCGAATTTCCGCTAAGCTTTCAAGCACTTCACGTGGATCATCTACTTGTAACAACGGACGACGCTTATCACGCTGAGTGCGCGCGACTTGCTTATCTATAGTTGTTTCTAAGTAAACTACTATACCTCGAGCAGAAAGATAGTTGCGGATATCTTTACTCTGAACAGAACCACCACCTGTCGCGAGAACGATACCTTGCCTTTCTGAAAGATCACCGATGACTTGAGCTTCACGTCTACGGAAGCCTTCCTCACCTTCAACATCAAACACCCAGGCAATATCTGCACCGGTACGT
>NZ_PJAP01000473.1:0-4497 GCF_002836795.1 Shewanella sp. 11B5
ACGTGATCTCACCCACACCAGGTACACGGCTCATTGGGTCTTGAACGTTGGCAGCAACATAATCAGATATATCGCTTTTGCCCATTGAACCATCTGCAGACACAAAGCCAAGCACCATTAAAAATCCAGAGCTAGATTTGTTAACTTTGACACCTTGCTGCTGAACCTCAGAAGGTAATAATGGCGTAGCCGCTTGCAGCTTATTCTGAACTTGCACTTGAGCAATATCAGGATCAGCCTCAGCATTGAATGTTAAGGTGATAGTGGCATTACCAAAACTGTCACTGGTCGATGAAATATAGCGTAAGTGATCAAGCCCAGTCATGCGCTGCTCAATCACCTGAGTGACTGTGTCTTCCATGGTTTTGGCAGAAGCACCAGGATAGAAAGCACTGATCACTACGGTTGGCGGGGCAATACTTGGATACTGCGCAATGGGTAAGCCTTTAATGGCTAACACACCAGCAAGCATAATTAATAATGCAATCACCCACGCAAAAATAGGGCGATCAATAAAAAAGCGAGCCATAATTATTCCCTACTTTTGTGGTTGATCAGCCGTTAACACCTGTGCAGATACTGGTGCACCAGGGCGGATTTTTTGTAATCCTTCGACAATTAATTTATCGCCAACAGACAAACCATCGACAATGCGCCATTGATGACCAATCACTTCAGCGGTTTGTACCACGCGCATTTCAACATTACTGTCTTGGTTTACTATCATTGCAACCGCTTGGCCTTTGCTATTACGGGTAATAGCACGTTGAGGCACTAAAATAGCCTGTGGGTCTTGGCCAGCATTTAATAGCGCACGCACATACATACCAGGTAATAATATACCGTCAGGATTAGGGAACTCGGCACGTAACGTCACGGAACCAGTAGTTTCATCTACATTAACTTCAGCAAATTGTAATGTCCCTTGCTGATCATATGTGCTGCCGTCTTCAAGCAATAAGGTCACTTTAGCATTGTCACTTTTCAGTAACTGGCCTGAACGTAAATTGGCTTTTAAACGCAATAATTGTGCACTTGACTGAACGATGTCGATATTAATTGGATCGAGCTGTTGAATTGTCGCTAAGGTATTACTTTGATTAGCGGTAACTAACGCGCCAGCAGTAACAGATGACTTACCAATTCGACCAGAAATCGGTGCTTTAACTTCAGTATATTCGGTGTTGATGGTCGCAGTATTAATGGCGGCTTTTGCTACCGTTACTGAAGCTTGCGCTTCTTTAAATAACGCTTCCGTCTCGTCAAAATCTTGCTTACTAACTGCATTGGTTTTGACTAATTTGGCATAACGCGCCGCCTTGGCTTTTGCTGAGGCTAAACCAGCATTTGCGCTAGCAAGATCGGCTTCTGCACTCACTAATGCCGCTTTATAAGTGGCTGCATCAATTTGATATAGAGATTGACCTTGTTTAACTTCGGTGCCTTCGGTAAAGGCACGCTTAGTGATAATACCTGACACTTGTGGACGCACTTCGGCTTCTAAAAAGGCACGACTGCGACCCGGTAATTCAACCTTAATCGCTTGCGAAATAGCTTCAACTGTCATCACGCCAACGGGTGTAGGTGGTCGCGGTTGCTGTGACTGGGCATTTTCATCCCCTTGACCACAAGCGGTAATCCATAATGCAGCAGAAATAACTGCGGCGACTTTCAATGCTTTGTGCATGAGTGCTCCTACTCCAATTTATTTTCAATATGACACCTCGGTCTTGAGGAATTTCATTTGAAAATAGCTAAAATTAACCTGTTAAATTTTCTGTGTACTTTATCGCATAGGTATAAAATTCAAACAACAAACCTAATGCGAATAAATTGTAAATAAATAATAAGTTTCAGTTATATATATTGAATATGTTATCAAACTGTAATCGTTACACGGGTAATCAAACAAAGATTACCTTTTAAGGCATTAAATACACTAATTGGTAACATGTTGGTAAAGTCAATTAATGCTTAAACTATCCATGTCTATGTTCACTGTTAATACGTTAACTTAATTGCTGTTGATGACAACTTGATTTAATTCATCTGTCTTTTGTGGTTCCAGCATAATGGCACGCCACCATAACTCGCTAGCTTGTGGATTGGCTAACATCACCGCTTGACCAAACTTTGGCGTAAGCAAGGTGACATTTTGCTGTTTCGCTAACTGGTTGATACGTTCAAAAGGCTCAAACCAATCATGCAATGCTAAATCGAAGGTGCCATTGTGTATTGGCATCATTGCCTTTGCTTGAACATCAATATGTGCCTGTAGGCTTTGCTCTGGCAACATATGGATATCACTCCACAATTCATTATAGGCGCCAGTTTCAATCATGCTGAGATCAAATGGTCCATAACGCTCACCAATTTCTTTAAAGCCATTAAAATAGCCACTGTCTCCGCTAAAAAACACCTTATGTTGTAAGCCTTGAATCACCCAACTAGCCCATAAGGTTTGGTTACGATCAAGCAAGCCCCGGCCAGAAAAATGTTGTGCTGGCGTAGCGGTAATGCTCAAGCCATTTAATTCAACAGACTGCCACCATTCCAGTTCAGTCACTTGAATGGCATCTACGCCCCAAGTGGTTAAGTACTCACCCACTTTAAGTGGGGTCACAAAATGTTGCACCTTGGCAGCCAATTGCTCTATGGCTGCTCTATCAAGGTGATCGTAATGATCATGGCTAATAATCACCGCTTTTATTGCCGGTAAATCAGCAATACTGATTGGCGATTGATGAAAACGTTTTGGCCCAGCCCACTGCACCGGTGATGCTCGCTCGCTAAATACCGGGTCAATCAATAAATATTCACCATCAAGACGCATCAATAACGTTGAATGGCCTAAACGATAAACAGTGTCTTCCGTTGATTGATCCAATATCTCTGGAGTCAGTGCTTCTAATGGAATCTCACCTTGGGGAATGGGCGCTTGGCGCTTTGCCGACCCATAAGCTTTGGCAATTGGCCATAAGCTGCTAATACCAGATTGATAGACTTTTTCGGTATTGCTGAATATTTGTGTTTTATGTCCACGCGATGCAAACCAATATTTACTGATCAAAATAATGACAATCAATGCACCAAGCACGACTAAAAGACTCATTAATATTTTCATCTATCGCTTCCAAAAGTAAACTACACGGTGTAGTTTAATAATCCCTTATTGAAAAGTAAACTACTCAGTGTAAAATATTACAATAAGATCGCTTAGATGAAACCAATGAACACAGAAAAGCAAACACGCAGCCAGATTAAACGTGCCGCGATTATTGAAGCAGCCAGAACAACCTTTAAAGAATTAGGGGTTGCGGCAACCAGTATGGATAAATTAGCAGAAGTAGCTGGAGTGTCTAAGCGCACGGTATACAACCACTTTGCCACCAAAGAAGCCTTGGTGATGACTTTGATGACTGATTTATGGCAACAAGCATTATCTCAACCCTCTGTGATATATAGCTCACATCAACCTTTGGCAGAACAACTGCAACAGTTGGTGCGTTTTGATATGGATTACATTCAATCAGAAGAGCACATTGAAGTATCACGAATGGTGATTGGCCATCTGTTTTATACCACTGAAATGCAGGAAGAATTGCAAAAGGTTATTAAAGAAGAAACGGCTATTTTGCGCTGGATAAAAGCAGCGACACTGGACGGACGCTTAACTGTGACGAATGTTGAACAGGCCCAAGGAGAAGTACAAAGCTTGATTAAAGGCCAATGTTTTTGGCCATTAATATTTCAAGTCGAAGAGCCATTAAACGATCAACAAAAAGATGACATTGCCGCCAGCATAGTAACCATGTTTTTATGCCGTTATCAGGCATAAGCACATTGTTGGCTACTCTACACTCGGTTATCACCCACACCGAACGAAATAATACGGCTGATATGCGCTAAACTCATGCCAGATTCTTGTTGCCAATGATTAAAAGCAGCTTGGGTTTGGCGTAAAGCGGTTTGCGATGTAAAGCCAGCATCAACGACGTTATGAGCAGTTAAATATGACTGCACATCTTGGCTTAGCAAAAACGTGTCTTTACCTATAGCACGTAAAAAATAAGGCCCGGTATTGCCACCTAAACGAGTGCCGCGCTTTTTAAGCATTTGCCACAAACCAGTAATATCATCACTTGGCCAATTCGCAATAAATTCTGCAAAACTGCCGTGTTCAGCATTAATCTGCTGGATCATATAAGCATTATCAACAATTGCTTGGGTTTTCTTTTGATGCCGAATAAGTGCTGGGTCGGTTGCCCGTTGTTGAATTTGATCGGGTGACAGCATCAGCACTTTCATTGGCTCAAAGTCAAAAAAGGCTTTTTCATAAGCAGGCCATTTATTGTCAACCACTCGCCACACAAAGCCGCTTTGAAACACGCGTTTACTCATAACAGACAATAACTGCGCATCAGTATATTCGCTGATTTCATCGGCATCGAGAGTGTCAGGCAGCAATGACTTAACTGCCGCTGGTCCGCCTTTACG
>NZ_PJAP01000474.1:0-4488 GCF_002836795.1 Shewanella sp. 11B5
TGCGCCAAACGTCCATAATCACGACCTATAGCATCTGCGTTAAAGTTAGAGGCAGTACCACTGATGATTGGGCGACGGCTATGGTAATTCATGTAATAAAGACCGAACTCTGTTTCGCCTAGTTCTGGTGAGTAATAGCCTAATTTAACACCAAACTGGCCATCGTCACTAGGATCTGCAGCATCTTGAACTAAAGCAACCTTAGTTGAATAAGCAGTCATGTAAGCGGCATATGCCGGGTTAAACCCAGTAGCAGCTGCAGCTTCATATAAACGTGTGTATTCTGAAATTAGGAAGTCTTGGTTGATATCCGGATTTGAGTTGAAACCTAATTGTGCATTTTGGTTGTAACCACCATACCCAGCAAAATCATTGGTTGCAAAGTTAGAACCCGGTGTAGGGATCCAAATCGGTTGCCAATCATATTGATAAAATGCTTCAAGGTTTAGGTTTTCAGTTAATCCTAACGATGCCCAAACCATGCCTTGCGGACGAAATGCTTCTTTAAGCTCCGCACCTGGTGCATTAAGAATATTTAAATCTACAGCATTGATTTCAGCAATACCGTGAGAGATCAGGGTGCTTTCGCCCCATGAAACTACTTGGTTACCCACACGAACACTTAATGGGTTAGCACCGTCATTTAAGTCCCAGTTACCGTAAACAAATGCATCTAATAAGCGAATGTCTTTACATTGCACTTCTGATGCTTTGTTATCTTCACAAGGATCGAATTCTTTTCCGGTTAATGGATCGTTAAAGCCATAATCACCGTCATTTAATTTGCGATCGTAAAAATACATGCCGCGTAAAAAGATACCGTAATTTTCGTACTTCAGTGATAACTCGTGAAGACCTTTAACAATCTCAGACGTAGTATCACCTTGCGCATACAACAAATTACTTAAATCATTGTTGCTTGAATATGAACCCGGCTGAGCCCAAATTTCTGCAGATGTATATTTGGTAGAGCCAAACGCACCACCAAATGCAGAATAACCTGACCAATCAAATTGTGGTTGGTTCACCTTACCGATTTGGTTACTCCAATCACGGTCTGATACACGCCAACTCGCGCCTGTAGTCCATGTAGAGTCAAATGTACCTCGTACATCACCCCAATCAAAAGAAACTGCTGAGGCTGAAGTGCTCATTCCCAAACATAATGCCGACACCACCCCCAAAGCGAGAGCCGACTTGTTAAATCTTTTTTTAACAATATTCATTTTAGTTCATCTCCGTAACCTGTTGGATTAGTTGTTATAGGAATTTAACCAACATCTTGTTAGCCCACAGGCAACACCATTGTTACAGCATTTAACTATATTGAGCAAGGTCAAAAAAAAGAAAATGTTTAAGAAAATTAACGATGTTTGGCTAAATATGACGAAATAAAACCAGCTTATATTTGAATTAACACAGACGATATATTTACAATCATTTAACCATTAACGAAAAAAGTTTATTTTCATATACTTATAAATATTCACAGGTTGCTACTTCACACACTACTAATCAATCAAACGTTTGAAGTAAATACTCTACAATTTATTAAGTGATTTGAAATTCCCTTCTCGATTTAGGACTAATTTGAACTGTCCGTGAATACCTTGAGGGGTTAAATAAGGTCTAAAATACTTACCATTTATGTGCAATACGCGACCTTGATGGTCTCTGACCTGCACTTTCTCTGCAAGTCCTTGGTAATACGGTAGAAATGCTTCATAACTTACATTAAGAGAAAATAAAAACTCCATCATTTACTCCATAAAAAGGAGAGCAAGCTCTCCTTTTTAACATACTAAACAGTCTGGCTATTCATACTAGATGAACAGCCATTTTTGTCATTATTCTGCTAATGATTTAGTGACTTTTTCATATAAATCTTTCGATAAATCCGGTAAAGCTTTTAATTCTACTAAACACTGTTTCATTAATTGCTGGCGATGTTGATCAAATTTGGCAAACTGAATTAATGGTGTGATCATTCGCGATGCAACTTGTGGATTCGACTTATTCAATTTGACTAATATTGTGGTCAAATAACGGTAGCCTTCGCCATCAGCACGATGGAACTGGTAAGTGTTTGCAGCTGCAAAAGCCCCTATCAATGAACGTACACGGTTAGGGTTAGAGAAACTAAAACTGCTGTGCTTTGTCAGCGTTTTAATTTGCTCTATCACTTCATCGCTATTAACTAACGCTTGTAATGTCAGCCATTTATCCATCACTAATGGCGTTGATTCCCACGTAGACTCAAAATCACTCAATAACATAGGTAAACAGGCTAATTTTGCTGTAGCTGCCGCTTTCAAAGCCCCTAAACTGTCGGTCATATTTTTTGCTGAATAATATTGTTTTTCAACTAATGATTCATGAGTATCGGTCACTTGGCATAATAATGACAAGGCAATGTTTTTAAATGCACGCGCACCTGCATTATCTAGAAGTATCAGCTCACGATAACGTACCAATAATTCATCTTCACAAGCTGATGCGAGTTCTTCAACAACAAACTCTCTGGCTTTGGCTAAAGCATCTAAATCAACGTTATCTACCTGCTCAATTAATGCTGAAGCAGTTGGAATAGACAAAATTTCAGCTACTAATGCTTGGTCTATTTTCGCATCTAAAATGACACCTCTGAATGCTTCAATAACACGAGTATCAACCATCATGACTTGTTGCTTTTGCAACTGTGCAACGTTATTCCAAATGGCGTGGCTCACTAACTGTACTGATGCTTCCCAACGGGCCACTTCGCTAGAAGCATGGCGCATAAGATGTACAAGTTGATCAATGCTAAAATCGTAAACCAATTTAACGGGTGCAGAAAAATCTTGCAGTAAAGATGCTATAGGCGCACTTTCTAGTCCATCAAACACAAAAGTTTGGTTGGCTTTAGTCACATCTAGGACTTTATTAACAATTGATTGCCCTGCACTGTCTAACAGCTCAACACTGAACGGTATATGCAGTGTTTGCCCCTTCACACCTTGTGACATCACTTGTTGAGTAATCGTTAAATGATACTCGCCTTTATCCGCATCAAAACTGTCTTTAACCGTTACAACGGGTGTGCCTGCTTGGCTATACCAACGACGGAATAAGGTTAAATCTTTACCGCTAGCATCTTGCATAGCGTTTACAAAATCATCGCAGGTTACCGCTTGCCCGTCATGACGTTCAAAATAGCACTTCATTCCAGCTTGAAAACCTTCTTCACCAAGAATGGTGTGCATCATACGGATAACTTCAGCACCTTTGTCATATACCGTCACGGTGTAGAAATTGTTCATTTCAATCACACTTTCTGGGCGTATAGGATGAGACATAGGTCCAGCATCTTCAGCAAACTGTTGGTTTTTCATCACTCGGATAGCATGAATTCGGTTAACCGCGCGAGACCCAACATCGGAACTAAATTCTTGGTCACGAAATACCGTTAAACCTTCTTTTAAGCTCAACTGAAACCAATCACGACATGTGACTCGGTTACCAGTCCAGTTATGAAAGTATTCATGGCCAACGACAGACTCAATACCATGATAATCATCATCTGTTGCACTGGCTTTGTCTGCGAGCACGTATTTGGTATTAAAGACATTTAAGCCTTTATTTTCCATGGCACCCATATTGAAAAAATCTACCGCAACAATCATATAAATATCAAGATCATATTCAAGACCGAAACGGGTTTCATCCCATTTCATTGATTTTTTCAGTGATGCCATTGCGTGATCTGCTTTATGTAAATTGCCTTTATCGACAAATACTTGCAGTTTAACTTCACGACCAGATTGAGTGGTAAAACTGTCATTAAGTAAATCAAAGTCACCAGCAACCAAGGCAAATAGGTAACTTGGTTTAGGGAATGGATCATGCCATTTAACAAAATGACGACCAGAACGAGGCATTTCTCCTTTCTCAATTAAATTACCGTTACTTAACAAAAATGGAAATGCTTGTTTATCCGCTTCGATACGCACAGTATAAATAGCGAGAACATCGGGTCTGTCTAAGAAATAAGTAATCCGGCGAAATCCTTCAGCTTCACATTGAGTGCAATAAGCACCGTCTGACATGTAAAGTCCTTCAAGACTCGAATTTGCCTCAGGGTCAAGCAAGGTAACCACTTCTAATTCAAATTCATTTAGGTCCGTACTAATCATCAATTGGTTATCATGTTGACGATAATTAGCCGCTACACCATTGAGTTTCACTGTACTTAGCGAAAGTTGCTCACCATCAAGCACTAAATCATGCTGATGCTCACCATTACGGATTACCTTACTGACGGCAGTCACTTTAGTGTTTTTGCCATCCAGAATAACGTTCAAATCAACATGAGAAATGGTGAATGCAGGCTTGGTATAATCTTTTAGGTGTTTTTCTTGCGCTTGGTTCATACATGATCCTTTTGAGCGGTACTAATGCCAATATGATTAAATGTGTAGTCTTTATCGAATTGGTACTATTTTTAGTTAT
>NZ_PJAP01000475.1:0-4484 GCF_002836795.1 Shewanella sp. 11B5
CACCGTCATAAAACACATTGCTGTCATCACGAAAACCACGAAAGGTCACACCTGAATAACTGTAAATGCTCACACCTGCTATAGAGCGGTATAAGTCAGTAATTTCACGTGCGGCTTGGTCAACTATCAATTGTTCATTCAACACCTGCACCGATTGCGGTAAATCCATAATATCGGTTTCAACTTTGGCACCCACGGACGTAGAAGATTCACGATAAAAGGTTTGTGCCCGCCCCATTACGGTTATTTTCTCAATCGACTCAGTCAAATCAACGTCGGCCGCTTTCTCGTTCGCACTGACACTCAGTACAGGTAACAGCAGGCTTAATATCCCAAGATTAATCACGTTCAAATGCATAACAGCTTACTCATCGGCAACAGTAAAATTTGGCCGCAATATAACACCAAACGCTAATAGAAACCATTCTCATTTATTGATTTACATTTGTGCTTGTTTGTTAACTGATAGTGTTAATGGTTAGAGACTTTGTGGTTTGAGAGGGTATTTATTATGGGCTACAGCCACTAAGATAGAGGTCACAACAGAGCAAGATCATTCGTGTTAATAAATCAGCCTTTGTAAACCCTCAGTGTTCCGGCAACGTTTACTGAACGGATGCAGTCAACTCAAACGTTAGATCATGAGGCGAAAATAATGGATAACACTGAAGTTAAAATATAGAGAAACAATAACCAACATCTACTCGGGTTGACTATATAAGGTTAAGACACCAATATTTTCGTGTTAACGAAAAAAAGGCCTCGCATTGCTGCGAGGCCTTTTTTTATAAAGAGGTGAGTTGGCCGATAAGCCGGGTCCTGTCGTGGACAGTTATTCATCTAGGCCTGCAATCGCTCACAGGCTCAAGCAACCTACCCGGTTCCAACGCGAGCAGCGCCATGCGGAACCCTATTTGGTCTTGCTTCGGGTAGAGTTTACCTTGCTACGGACTATTGCTAGCCGCACGGTGCGCTCTTACCGCACCCTTTCACCCTTACCATCTTAGCCTAAGCCAAAATGGCGGTTTCCTCTCTGTTGCACTTGTCGTCGGTTCACACCGCCCAGGCGTTACCTGGTACCCCGCTCTTTGAAGCCCGGACTTTCCTCCCCGTACTTGCGTACGCGGCAACTGTCTGGCCAACTCGGCGCGGATTATAGCCTAAGCTGCGCAACAAACCAATGCCAAAGCGACTGCCTTTTTATAAATCCAGTTCTAAACCGTATTTATATAGGGCATTTTTCTTTAAACCATGGATTTGCCCTGCTATAGCGGCAGCTTTTTTAAGCGGTAATTCTTCACAAAGTAACTTTAGCGTAGCAACTGCAACTGCTGGAATCCCTTCTTCATCAGATAATGTAAAGCCATGGCACATAATGACCATTTCGCCTTTTTGTTGATTATCATCAGCTTCAACCAGCGCTAATACCTCTGCAGCGGTGCCAGATAAGAAGGTTTCGAAGGTTTTAGTGACTTCACGTGCCATTACCACTTGCCTATCGGCGCCTAAAACGTCAACAATAGCGGCGAGGCTATAAAGTATGCGGTGAGGAGATTCGTAAAATATCAAAGTACGAGGATCTTCTTTAAGAAATTCAAGTTTATCGATACGGGCTTTTTCTTTTGAGGGTAAAAAACCTTCAAAACTAAAACGATCAGACGGTAATCCTGATGCACTTAAGGCTGTTATCGCTGCACATGCTCCAGGCAAAGGCACGACTCTGTGGCCAGCTTGACGAACATGGTTAACTAAATGGTAGCCAGGGTCTGAAATTAACGGCGTACCAGCGTCAGAAATGAGCGCGATTGATTTGCCTTCATTTAATTGTTCAACTATCCATTGTGCTCGGTCACGTTCATTGTGATCATGTAATGCCGTTTTACGGGTTTCAATACCAAAGTGACTTAGCAGCCTTCCGCTGTGGCGTGTGTCTTCACAGGCGATTAAATCAACCTGTTGCAGCACCTCTATTGCCCGAGCGCTGATGTCGCCAAAATTACCAATTGGGGTGGGAACAATATACAGCGCGACCATTTGGTCCATAATTACCTCGATAATGAATCTACCTGATACTTTCGCCAAGCGTAAGAGCAGGTTAAACTAGTGACAGCATCTTACCAGAGTGAAGCCAAGTGTTAAAAAGACTGAATACTACAAAATTCGTGTGCGCGTTGATTTTCTCTGTATTGGTGGTCGGTTGTGCCACCAAAAAACAGCAAGATAATGTTGACGCTAGCGCATCGCTCGTTGCCGCTGAACATCCGGCTAAAATTTATTTAGCCGAGGCAACGAATAGCAGTTTACCAGAAAAGCGTGATCGTTATTTATTACTCGCCGCTCATGCTTATATTAATGATGGTAACTTTAATTCTGCCGTTAATGTATTAACGTCAATGCAAAAGTCGATGGTGAACGTGCCCTCGCTTCAAGCGGAGCATATTTATTTGCGCGCTCGCATTGCTGAAAAAACCAATAGCAGCCAGGCCGCATTAGATATTTTACAGTATCCACCACATTGGCAGCTCCCACGCTGGCAAATGGCAAGTTATCACCAATTTAAAGCCAAATTGTACAAAAATACTCAACAGCCAATTGACCAAGTTAAGCAATTAAGCCTATTAAGCAATTACTTGCCAAAGTCTGAAACCACGGCGATCAATAATGTTATTTGGAAGCTACTGCAACCACTACATGAAGAAACCGTGCAGTCGTTTATGCGCGATCAATCAAATCCGATTTTTGCTGGTTGGTTACAATTGACCTTTATTGCTAAACATTATGCGGTTGAGCCGACACAATTGGTGCGTTATTTAGGTGAGTGGCAGCGTAACAACCCTTATCATCCAGGTGCAGTGAAATTACCTGCTGATTTAGAAAAAGCCCTCAATGCCAAACCGTTTAGGCCGCAAAATATAGCAGTATTATTACCGTTAAGTGGCCCACGCGCTGTGGTTGCTGAACCTATTCGTCAAGGTCTTATGTCGAGCTATCTGTCTGACTATGATGCAAATGTGTCAATTAACTTTTATGACACGCAGCAAGGGGTTGCTGCCGCTTATCAACAAGCTGTAGCCAAAGGCGCAGAGTTTATCATTGGGCCATTGTTACCCAATGAAGTTGAAGAACTACAGAAAATCAACGATAAACAAAAGACCACAGTGCCGCAGCTGTATTTGAACCAAACGGATACGTTTACGCCACAACCAAACATGTTTTACTTTTCACTGTCACCAGCACAAGAAGCCAGTGATGCAGCACATAAGCTGTATAGCGATGGCGTAAAGCTGCCACTACTATTGGCCAGTAACGATCCCATCGGCAAACGTATGGCCGACAGTTTTAAGCAAACTTGGCTAACCTTAACCAGCAATGATGCCGAAGTGTATTTTTATGATGCTGGCGATCAAATGAAGGTCACAGTTCAAGAAGCATTAGGTGTGAAAGATAGCCAAGCACGTATTAGCAGAATGCGTGATTTATTGGGTAGCCGCTTAGAATCAGATTTTCGTTCTCGCCAAGATATTGATGCGATTTACATGATTTCGGGCTCACAAGATTTGGCCCTGCTAAAACCCTTTTTAGACGTAAACTTTAGTGTGTTCTCTGAACCGGTAACCTTATATACCACTAGCCGTAGCCGTCTTGAAAATGAGTCAGCGCAGTCGGCACAAGAACTGAATAACTTGATCATTAGCGATGTACCATGGCTAATGCAATCTAACAGCGAAACCCAACTGGTGTCTGAGCTATGGAGTGGTTGGAATAACAGCCAAAAACGCCTATACGCAATGGGTTATGATGCGCTTGAATTGGTTAATCGTTTAGCGCAAATGCGCGCTTTCCCAGGTTATCAATTTATCGGCCGCAGTGGTGCATTATCAGTGAAGCCTAATGGGGTGATTGATCGTCAACTGTCTTGGGGCAAATATAACCAAGGACAATTAACACCACTATGAACAGTGGACAATTAGCTGAGCAACATGCGCGAACTTACCTTGAGCAACAAGGTCTAACGTTTGTAGATGCTAATGTTCGATATCCATTTGGTGAAATAGATTTAATTATGCGCCAGCAAGATGTCTGGGTGTTTGTTGAAGTAAAATTTAGGTCGTCAAATCAGTTTGGCGGCGCCATAAATGCGTTAACAAGTAAGCAAATTACCCGGATAAGATTAGCCGCTGAACATTATTTACAACGACAAAAATTAAATCCACCTTGTCGCTTTGATGTCATTGCGATGAATATTGATGAAATAAACTGGCTACAAGGCTGTTTTTAAGCGGCAATTGATTACCATAACCTTGATTTATGGCATCATATAGTCAAATTACCGAGTCTAACTGATGAGCAATGATAAAAAAGCTAATCAGAGACATACGTAGACATAATTTAGCGTAAGGATTGTTGCATGTTAGAACGTATTAGAGATAGTTTCACCGAATCGATTCAGACTAAAATTGATGCTGCAGAAGCATTACCTGAGT
>NZ_PJAP01000220.1:0-11039 GCF_002836795.1 Shewanella sp. 11B5
TGCTCATTGAAGCTCCAACGGCATCCATTAAATGTAAACGAAATGCATGGGTAATTTGTTTACCTGTATATTTTTTTATGTTGCCTTTTCGAGCCATAGATTTTATTAATTTACCTGAAGCACCAGGTAAATTAAGACGGGTAATTTCACGATTTGATCTCTTTTTTTCAGCACGGGATAACCCTTTTAAGATTTCATAGGTATTCTTACTTGTACCCAACTGCATCATTTTTATTGCTTTTATTGTACCTAAAGCAGCAGCGCCAGCACCTGCAAGTGATACTAAATCCACAGCTGAAGTGGCATTTTGATACCATTCTTGTGAGTCTAAATTATCATTTTTTTCAGGATTTTCATACGCATTATATGATCGCATCGCACCATTAATACATTGAACAAGACCAGCAGTTGCGCCTGCTCCAGCTAAATACGTTATCGCACTACTTGTCCCGCCAGTTAATGGAATAGCAGCCATACTACCAATTACAACCATCCACCCAAGCGCAGCAGTCCCACAACTCCAAGCAGCATTTCCCAATTCACCAACTAATTTAGATTCACGGATATTACCTTGGCTACCTTTTAAATGGGAGGCAAACTCGGCCTGACTCATTAATTGAGGAGGCTCCCTTAGAACGATTTTAATCGGATTTAGTTGGCAAACAGGTTCGAATTTTCTTAATTCAATAATGTTGTATTTGCTATCAATATAAACGATTCCTGCGCCCGCAAGACCCGGTATAGCGTCAATTTTTTTGAACAGCGTTTTTGTATCGATATTAGCTAACACTTTCTGGCTAAATTGATTGCCATAAAAAGACTGAGTGCTAGATCTAAAAACAGGCTTTCCATTTACCGTGATAATTTCCATAGTTCCCTCTATGTTGCCTAATTTTAAGATAGAGTATTGTACCTCTATTGGAAATACAGGCAATTATCACTAAGTATTACGAAAAAGGACGCTAATGCGTCCTTTGGTATAAAGATTGATGGTTAATTACTTGCCATACATGGCATTAATTTCACTGTGATATTTGCTGTAAATCATTTTACGACGCAGCTTTAATGTCGGCGTAATGAGTCCAGATTCCATCGAAAATGCTTCATGTAATAAGGTGAATTTTTTGATTTTTTCAAACCCAGCTAGCTCATGTTGCAACTCGATTAATCGCTGCTCGAAATGAGCCACCACTTGTGAGTGACGTAACAACTCAATTGGGTTTTCAACATGTATGCCTTGCGCTTTAGCCCAAGTATTTAATGCTTCAAATGCTGGCACGATTAGGGCTGACACGTAATTGCGTGCATCGGCAACAATGGCGACTTGTTCGATAAATGGGCAACAAGCTACCTTACCTTCAACCCGCTGTGGTGCAATGTATTTACCGTTTGAAGTTTTCATTAACTCTTTAATGCGATCGGTAATATACAAGTTACCATGCTCATCGATATGCCCAGCATCACCGGTTTTTAACCAACCATCTTCAAAGGCTTCGGCGGTATCTTGTGGGCGATTGTAATAACCGCGCATCACAGTGTCGCCACGCACTAAGATTTCATCGTCTTTGCCAAGCTTGATTTGCATAGCCTCTAGTGGCTTACCGTTTGAACCTGGTACACGATTATCTAAAGTATTACAGGTTACCGTGGCGCAGGTTTCTGTCATGCCATAACCACACAATACCGGTACACCTATACTGTGAAAAAAGCTGGCCACATTAATATCGAGTGCGGCACCGCCCACGGGCATGAACTTTAACCGGCCACCCAACACTTGCTGTAACTTGCTGTAAACCAGCTTGTTAGCCAGCTTCCACTGTGCGCCTAACCACAAACTTCCTGAAGCACGACCTTGGCTAACTTCAAATTGGTGCTTACCTACTCGCATCGCCCAAGCAAATAATGTTTGTCTCGCTTTAGGCGCTTGGCCGACTTTATCGTGCACAGCGCTGTAAATTTTTTCTAAAAATCGCGGCACTGCACACAAGGTATGTGGTTTAACCGCAATAAGGGCTTCTTTAATTCGATTAGTGTCGCTTAAATACACATTGTGGCCGCCGCGACATAATACATACATGCTCCAACCACGCTCGAATACATGGCTAAGCGGTAAAAAGGCCAGCGACACATCACCCGCAGTAAATGGCAACTCACTGTCATGCTGTTTAATCATCGAGGCAAAATTACGGTAGTCGAGCATCACACCTTTAGGATTGCCGGTGGTGCCAGAGGTATAAATAAGCGTAAATAAGTCGTCTAAATTGCTATTGGCTAGTCTAGTATTGAGCTCATTGGTAATCAGCGGATTAAATTGCGCCGCTAATACTTGATCAAAATACACATGATTATCGGCATTAAGGGTAACGTTAGCATCAAAGACTACAATGTGTTGCACGCACTCAGCTTGGGCTGCCACTGTGCAAGCCATGTCGTATTGCTGTTGGTTACCAGCAAAAATTAATTTAGCTTGAGAGTCGTTAACAATGAATACCGCTTGCTCTATGGTGCTGGTTGGATATACCGGTACCACAACATTACGAGCTTTAAGGGCACCAATATCTGCACAGGTCCACTGTGGACAGTTTTGCGCTAAAATCACCACTTTGTCTTGCACTTGTAAGCCAAACTCAATTAACAACTGTGCGACTGAGTCTGTAACCGTATCAAATGCGCCCCACGTTACGGTATGCCAAGGTGCAGGCATGTCAAAGCCTTCAAGGGCAATATTATCGCCTAATGACTGACCTTGCTGTTGCAGGAGTCGAACTACGTGGTATTGATCTAATGACATATGATAGTGGCCTTTTAGCTTACAAGTGTTCCGCTTTTTACATTCTACCTGAAGTCGCTAAAAACCATAAGAGCTTTTGCTCTATTTTTGAGCTTACGGTCACGTTTGTCAGTTATGCTCGATGATTTACGGGGCCAAAACACCATGCTGCCACAAACGTTTTTTACCCCAAATTAATGCGCCAACACCAACAATAATTAGTGGCACATCCATAAGCAACCATACCCATAAGCTGTCACCGTCTCGCACTGCGGCGAAACTCAACGACACCAATATCGAATGGAGTAACACTATTAGCATTGCTGCTGTGGCTTGCAGGCTATTACGGCTTGCCGAACCCATTCCCAGCATAATCGCACAGCCCCAAAAAGTGCTTAGACCTAAATGCAGTACAAATAATCCGCCATATTGCGGGTCAATCAAGCTATTGGTAAAACCTAGCACGCTGACCATAGCCACTAACACAGCGATGAAACGATACTGGCTGCGGTAAAATGCATCGCGCAATCCACTCAAGCCGCTATAACAAGGCAATAAAAACAGCGTTTCTGCCGCGCGCCAACGTTGAATTCGGCTCCAATGAACAATGGCACAACTGATCACGGTAAATTGCACCAATAAAAATAATGCTGGTACATCAATATCAAATAGCCACGACAGCAGTATTAAACCAAGGGTGATCAACGGTAAACAAAGCAGCATCATAGTTAACACCGGGCCGATAAAAAAGTTCATCGGATGAAACAACCGCTCAACACGAGTAATCCAGGTGAATCCTTTTATGCTCGGCAGCCACATCCAGCCCATTTGCACGGCGTTGAGGTACACCACACGCGCCTCATTATTCCAGCTAAGTTGGCGACATAAATGGATCACCCAAGACAATAGCCCAGCAATCAGTATTAGCATCATCCACGTCGGTATCGTGAGTGCGAACTTATCTGAAAATGGCACTGTTATGAATAATAAAAACGATAAATGAAAACTGTTACTGCGCCATAAACAGGCCCATACAAACAGCAAACTGACCACAATGGCTAGCAGTAGTCTGGGGATGACATCGTAAGCAGCAAAACCAATACAGACTAATAGCTGTATCAATAACATACCCACTGCGATGGTCGCCGCCTGTATGAGTACGTGCTTTTGATAATGAGGTATTAGACC
This sequence comes from Shewanella sp. 11B5, assembly GCF_002836795.1. Classification (NCBI taxonomy): domain Bacteria; kingdom Pseudomonadati; phylum Pseudomonadota; class Gammaproteobacteria; order Alteromonadales; family Shewanellaceae; genus Shewanella; species Shewanella sp. 11B5. The sequence goes on from NZ_PJAP01000220.1 coordinate 3,959, forward strand.
GGTCATCTCGGTTGCTGCTAAGCGATTAAACTGCCAAGAAATTGCCGCCCCCGTAGACAGTGTTGCCATGGAAAAAACGAGGCTAACAACCTCAGTTTTACCCGTGATAAAACACAAAAAACCCAACATTAGGCCTAATCCTGCGGCACCAATAAAACCGACACTGCCTAAGTCATATAACCACAACCGCAGCATGCCACGGTAAGGTTTACGCCATGCTGAAAGTTGACTGTTTTGCAGCGACTGATTCATCGATGCAGCTCCATAAATAACTGTTCTAGGTTGAGTGATTTCTCACTCTGCACACCCGCAATATTCGATGGGTTACCTTGAGTATCCACCAGCACACTTTGTCCGGTTTGGCTCAATATTTTATAATGTGACGGTAACTGAGCGTTTTCGGCTAAGTTGAGTAATTTAACCTCTTCACGCAAGGCGTCGATTTCTTTAAACAGTATCAGTTGGCCTTTTTTAATTAAGGCAACATGACTGGCAACACGTTCTAAATCTGAGGTGATATGCGATGAAAATAACACTGCAGAACCTGAATCGAGCGCGAGATCGAACAAGTCGCTCATAAACTGACGCCTGGCAATGGGATCTAAGCTGGCAACGGGTTCGTCGAGTAATAATAAGGTTGGCCGATACGCCATGGCCATTATCAATGCTAATGATTGACGCTGGCCCACTGATAATTTTTGCACCGCTTGCGTAACATCTAAATCAAATCGTTTAAGCCAATCTTGCTCGAGTGTCATATCCCAGTTTGGATAGAAGCTGCGGTGCAATTCTAACGCTTTATCTATGGTAAAGCCTTCATAACCAAAAGGCTGCTGGGGTACGTAACCAATTCGTTCTTTTGCTTGAACAGATAAAGCGGTAGGCGGTTCGCCAAGGGTTGAAATGTCGCCTTGTTCGATGCCCACAATGCCTAATGCACAACGCATTAACGTCGATTTACCCGCACCATTTTGGCCTAATAACCCGACCACCATACCGGGATAAAGTGTCATCGATAGATCGACCAACACCGCATGACCTGCTGCAGATTTGTGTTTTGCAGCAAAGGTTTTGCTCACATGATTAAAGCGTAAAACGGGCTTCTCTTCGGCTTCCATTATCGACTTCCTAGATGATGTCCTTAAAAATTAGCTCAACTGTGGCTATTCTTTATTCCAAAATTGTTCCAACAATACTTGTAACTGGTCATAATCGACCCCTAGCTGCCGTGCCTGCTCAACTAATGCAGTTAATTGTGGTGCCAACAAACTGCTGCCAGAATCATTATTGGCCGCGGTTCTGGCAGCCACGCGTGACGGCTGACCACGACGGCGCTCAACCCAACCTTGGTCGACTAGTTGCTGCATAGCACGTGATACCGTCATCGGGTTTACCGCTAAATGTTCGGCAAGTTGGCGCACCGAAGGCAGAACATCTTCGGGGTGCAATTGCCCGCCGACAATTAAGCGCACGATTTGATCGTGCAACTGTCGATAGATGGGTTCACCACTGCTGGGGTTGACATTTATTAATTCTAACATTAGCCTTTAACAACTGTATTAATACATTGATACACTCATACACTAAGTGCTAAGGTATCATAATCGTCATGAAATGCAAAAAGGAAACGTTCCGATGATCAACAGGAAGTTTATCAACACAGTCTTAGCCAAGCGGTCAACCCGCTCTGGGTTATGCCAATCGGCAACACGTACTAGCCGATGGCTCGCGGTCGCTATTGCAATTTTACTCGCCAACAATAGTCATGCCGACACATCGCAAACCAATGTGGCAGCACCCGCTAAAACCAGTGCTTGTTACTTAGACGGTTTAGACGAGCAATTACAGTGCGGTAAAATAACTGTGCTGGAAAACCCTCAGCTACCTGACGGTAAGCAAATCGACATTCATTTTGCTATTTTGCCAGCCATTAAAAACACTCACCCAAATGAAGCATTACTGGCAATCGCAGGCGGACCAGGCCAGTCAGCCATTGAAAATGCCGCTTTCTTTAATCGCATGTTGACCAAAGTTCGCCAGCAGCGCGATATTTTACTGATTGATCAACGTGGTACCGGTAAATCGAACATTTTATCTTGCGACGATGACACCACTGAATTACTCAGTATGAATGATGACGATCTCGATATCATTGCGATGACAGAAAAATGCCTAGGTCAAATTGATGCCGATGTAAGCCAATATGGTAGTAATACCGCGTTAACTGACTTCGAAGCAGTACGCGAATATTTGGGCTACCAAAAACTGCATTTATACGGTATTTCCTACGGAACACGTATGGCACAGCTTTATATGCGCCATTACCCAGAAGCCTTATTAACAGTGACACTGGATGGCGTGGTGCCAATGCAACAAAGTGTCGTGGCGATTGGTGACTCAATAGAACGTGGTTTAAATGTGTTATGGCGCGACTGTAAAAGTACTCCTGCTTGCCAGCAACAATTTCCAGACTTGGCTGACGAATACAATAAAGTCGACCAACTGCTGGCCACCGCTCCGATAAGCCAACAAGTACGAGACCCACAAACAGATGAACTCAGCGAGTTTTTACTCACCCGCAGCAAGTTTAGCGGCGCTATTAGAATGGCGATGTACATGGCAAACATCCGTGCACTTATCCCGCATGCTATTCATCAAGCGGCACAAGGTAATTATCAACCGATATTAGGTATTTACACATTAACTGCTGATAGCACAGGTATTGCGATGGGCATGCACGCATCCGTTGTGTGTGGCGAAGACATTCACCGCATTACTGATCAAATGCGTAAAGATGCAAAAGAGTCGTACATCAGCGGCAATATGCTAGAGGGGTTAGAAAAAACCTGCCAAGCCTGGCCGATTCCACAAGTGGACGACAACTTTAGTGAACCTATCCTCAGTGATATCCCCACCTTATTGTTATCTGGTGAACTCGACCCGGCAACACCACCAAACTGGGGCGCACTGGCGCAAGAAAAACTGACAAAATCAAAGCACTTCATTGCACCTTATGCAACCCACGGCGTGGCCGGTCAAAGCTGTGGCAATGACCTCGTCGCCCAGTTAGTTGACCAAGGTTCAGTAAAAGACATCAACGGTGAATGCTTACAAAAAGATGTCCGTCGTAGCTTTTACCTTAATGCCAATACCGTAGAAGCACTACCGGTTATCGACACGCCCACTGACATAGAAACAACAGCACCAGCGAATACCGCTGCGGATAAGGAATAGTCATGATTACTGTTGCAAACTTAACCAAAAAAATTGGCGATGTGCAGGCCTTAGATGATTTAAGCTTTAGCGCTGAGAATGGCCAAATTACCGGTTTACTCGGCCCAAATGGTGCAGGTAAAACCACCTGTTTACGCACTTTATTTGGGTTACTTAAGCCAGACTCAGGCACTGCCACTGTTGATAACATTGATGTTGCAGTTGATCCGATTGGGGCCAAAAAGCAATTAGGCTTATTCCCCGACCCTTTTGGTTTATATGAACGCTTAAGCCCGCGTGAATACATTAGTTTCTTTGCCGAACTCAGTGGGATGTCGCGCAAACAAGCTAAAAAAGCCACTGCTGATGTGATTGCACAATTAAAGCTGGAAGACATTTGTGATCGTCGCTGCAAAGGTTTTTCTCAAGGCCAGCGGATGAAAACGGCATTAGCACAAGCCATTGTTCATAAGCCAAGTAACATCATTTTAGACGAACCTACTCGCGGACTTGATGTCATGAGCACCCGCTTACTGCGCGACATTTTATTGCAACTCAAAGACCAAGGTCATTGTGTGCTGTTTTCAAGCCACGTGATGCAAGAAGTCGCCGCCTTGTGTGATCGCGTGATCGTGATGGCTAATGGCAAAGTGGTCGCCATCGGTAGCCCTGACGAACTGTGTCAGCAAACAGGTAAAGACTCTCTAGAAGATGCATTTATCGAACTTATCGGTACCGACGAAGGGATTGCAGCATAATGAAAATGATACTCGCAATGGTGCGCAAAGAACTCATCGACGCCGCACGAGATAAACGATCTGTTATGGCTGGTTTATATTATGCCATTGGTACGCCGCTGATTATGTGCGGCATGTTTATGGTGTTAATTGGCCAGCTGTCTAGTCCAGAAGATTTAAACATCAATATCAATAATGCCGATAACGCTCCAGATTTAGTGCGCTACTTAAGTAATAACGGCATTAACCACGGTGAAGATGAACAAGCGAATAAAATCATCTTAACCATTAGTGACGATTACGCCGCCAACATGGCCAAAGCTAAACAAGCTGAAGTGATATTAATAGCCGACAATTCAGATGAGAAGCTGCAAAAATCAATTCGTCGACTAGAGCGTCAACTGCAAGCATATAGTGCAGAAATGGGCAGCATTCGCTTAATTGCACGCGGTATTAATCCCCGGATAACCCAGCCATTAAAGGTCAATATCGAAGACAAAGCCACACCAGACTCTAAAGGTGGGATGATTTTAGGCATCGCTATTTTCACCATGATGTACTCGGTATTTATTTCCGGTATGAACCTCGCGATCGACACCAGTGCGGGTGAGCGTGAGCGTAACTCACTAGCACTATTGTTAAGCCACCCAATGAGCACCCGCCAATTGGTCATCGGTAAAATTATTGCCGTAACCTGTTTTGCTTTGCTCGGGTTAATCTTGATTTTACTGGTATCAAAAGTGGCTTACCCCTTTGTACCGTGGCAAGAAATTGGCTTTACCATCAACATTAGCCAAGACTTTATGGGCTTAATGTTCTTAGTGGGTATTCCAGTCGCCTTGATGGCCGCAACCTTACAACTGTATGTATCGTTTATGGCTAAAACTTTTAAAGAGGCACAATCATACTTAACCATGGTGTTATTTGTACCACTGGCCCTTTCAATGGCAGCTAGTTACAACATTGCTCCAGACATATTGCAGTGGTTACCCGTATCAGGCCAACAGCAAGCATTAATGGACTTTATTAAAGGTCGTGAAATACCAATGATGCAATTAATTATTTCATCTGTGACCACACTGATCATTGCCATTGCGTTGGCTGCAGGCTTAGAAAAGTCGCTTAAAAGTGAAAAAGTCGTCTTTGGTTTATAACGGTTAGCTTATAACGACGAGCCCCAGCCTTATCGAGTAGAGATAAGGCTGGGGTAATTAGCAAGAGAGATTAGCTAGCGCTTTTAATAAGAGTAAGTCAGATAAGAAAGTCAAAAATCTATTAACAAAAGAGCATTAATAAGGAGTCATTATGGAAAACGATATCGCCATTATCGCGCTGGTCTTCATTATTGTGGTTGGCACCACTGCATCTGAAATGTTTAAGTATTATATGAAGCATAAGCAGCAAACTGACACGGGCTGTGTTAGCGATCTACAAGCCCAAAACCAAGCATTGATTGAACGGGTACAAGTATTAGAGAGACTGGTAACTGACAGTGATTTTGATTTAAAGCAGCAGTTTAAACAGCTGTAGTGTTTGCGCTAAAATGCCAAATATCGAGTTAACTCATCGGTATTCGGCATATTTAGTCGCCAAACTTCGCCACTCTGACAGTATTACGCCCCGCTTGTTTAGCCAAATAAAGTTGCTCATCGGCATGTTGTAATACATCGCTAAAGTTATATTTTTCTACGTCGGCTAATTTATCGTCAACCACCACCACACCAATACTAACCGTGAGCCAGTCTCGGTCATCAATATTATTAGAGATGTGCAATTTCTCGATAGACTCACGAATCTCTTCCGCAACGTTCAATATATTTTGATGATGATTATCGGCCAAAATTATGCAGAACTCCTCACCACCATATCGTGCAGCAAGCCCATCATATTGAGCCATAACCTCTAACAGGCTGGTCGCAACGGCAGTTAATGCATCATCCCCCTTAAGATGACCTTGTTTATCATTAAAATACTTAAAATTATCGACATCAATCATCATCACACTAAAACCAACATTTTCTAGATGCCAGCGCGCAATAATTCGCTTTGTAAATGCTTCAAGACCCCTACGGTTAGTTATGCCTGTGAGCGAATCTTGAACCGTTAATGTCTCTAAGTAATTTTGTTGAGCATTAAACTTAAGCAGTAATTGATTAAATGAGTAAGACACATTTTCAAGTTCATCAATAAAATGATTTGAAGCCATTTTGCTGATGAAATTATCATCTGATGAATCATTAATGCTTTTGTTAAAACGAATAAGCGGCTTGATAAGCAGTCTTGATAATGCCATCAACGAGAGAGAAACAATCAACACAATTGACAACAATATCGATATTGCCGATGCCCAATCTAACTGAGGCAACGACACTTTTTTATGGTGTAAAGTCACCTGTACCACTTGGTCATTAAACGTATTACGGATTAGCCAATTGTGTGATGGCGCAATAGTTTCAATTTTCTTTAAACTAAAAAACTCTTGCATGTTTTTTGTTGATGTTTGTGCATCCTCAATTGAAAACTTCACCAAAGAAAACTGACTAATATCGTTAATTAACGCTTTATCCACTAAGCGAACCATCGTTAAACTGCCAGCAATTTCACCGTGACCAGTCGATGGTAAAATGGTGGTATTACTAAAGTAAATGAGAGCCCCGTCAAAAACGAGATAACCACTGCGGCTAGACACTGTTTGTGATGCAATTTCAGCTGCTGTGGGCAAAATAGCAAAAGATTCCGTATTTTGCTGATGAAATAAATGAACGAGTGACGATCTGGATGATTTTAATGAGTCATCCTGATAATCCCAAATTAACTTATTATTAGTATCGATGACAAAAACAGCATCAATATTTGCAGCTTCAAATGCATTATTAGGCATATTGCTTTGAACAAAATCATCAGTCGGATTACCAACATACTCAACTAGCTCATCCCACACGGCGTAATCGTAACATAAGGTGGTTAAGCTATTTTTTGATAACGATAATGCCGAATACAACAAATTATATTCTTGTTGTTGCTGATCTAACACCTCAGTTTTTATTCCAGGGAGGTAGAAAAAATAGTAAATGCTCACCAACAACATGGTTATTGTAAGTAATAGTGAAGACAACAATAAAAGCGAAAAA
>NZ_PJAP01000476.1:0-4470 GCF_002836795.1 Shewanella sp. 11B5
TATTCTGCAAAACCATATTATTACGTTTAGCAAACTCTCTAAATATTTTTTTAAAGTGATAACAATATTTATAATGAGTCATGGCTGAGGCTTTAAGCTCTGTATAAATAAATCCGATCAATATAGACAGATGTGCATTTAGTTTCACTTCACTGTTTCGAATATCGAGAGCATTATATTGAGTATTTGATGTTCGAACACAAATATCAATAAAAGTTGAATATACATTTATGAACTGTCCGTTTTCGCTTTTCTTAACGGTTAAGAAAATTATTTTTTCCAACTCATTTCGATAGTCACTAGACAAGACTTTATAAAGTTTTGGATAATATGTAAGTTGCTTGGGGAGCATAGTGACACCTAATTCTAATGAGTAACAGTATGAATACTAGCTCAAGACTGACACGTGTCAATCATTTTTTTTAAAAAAGTTTACCGTAAGTGTATGATTTGCTTTGTTATAATGGAAATTGACAAGTATTGCGATTCGGGGAAATCTCAACAATCACGCAGCCAAGATTTTAACCGCCAAACCGCACTGGAACAATTTATTGAACTGGTAAGAAGCGTTGGTGTAGTACAAAAAGCCCGTATACCAACCAAAGCGACAAAAGGCAGCCAAAAGCGACGCATTGAAACAAAAAAACAACGCGGTGCCACTAAAGCGATGCGCCAAAATAAATCTGATTATTAATAATTAATTAGTAAATAATTAGTAAATAATTAGCCAGTTGCTAATAAATCATTAGTAAGTCGCTAGCAAATTATTAGCAACAAAGTGAATCCGCCATCACTCAATGACTAAGGTATTACCCTAGTTGAGCATTTTTTGGTTTACCTGATAACCGTCTTCGGTAAGAATGCTTGTTGAACCCTCTTTTGTGCTGCATATTAAGCCGACTTACCTTGCGATTTTTATAGGAACCATCATGAGCCAAACAGCAAAAGTTTTATTGATCAACGGTCCTAATCTCAATCTATTAGGCCGTCGCGAACCCGGACATTATGGTCACCAAACACTCACCACTATTGTGGATGAATTAACTCGCAATGCGACTCAGGCTGGCGTTACGCTTGAACATATTCAGTCCAATGCCGAGTATCAATTGATTGATGCAATTCATGCTACCGACGCTCAATTTATTATTATCAATCCAGCAGCCTTTACGCACACCAGTGTAGCTTTGCGTGATGCCATACTTGGGGTAGCGATTCCGTTTATTGAAGTACATTTATCTAACGTACATGCCCGCGAACCTTTTAGGCACCATTCGTACTTTTCAGATAAAGCCCTAGGAGTAATTTGTGGCCTAGGCGCACAAGGTTATGATTTTGCTCTGCAAGCGGCGATTAAGCACTTGAGCGATAAACACTAAATATCATTCTATAAAGGGATAGCCCTTGAGTAAGTTAAAAGCGGACGTGAGCATTATTTACAGTGGCATATTCAGCCAATGGGACAATCAAAGCGATGACTTGCCGCGCTTGTTGCAGGCAACGATACATGTACCTGCGATTATCGACACCGAATTTGGTTTCATCACGCGCATAAAAAAAGCCAAAAACCAAGTACTCACTTATTGTATTTACCACCCTAACATTACCGATGACGACGGTAATGTTAGCCCACCGTTTGATGGTGAGATATTTATCAAAGAAAATGATTGGCGCTTTTATCTGGGTGATTGCATCTGGGCACCGATCACTAATAAGGTCGGTAACTGGCGGATGACGCTGGAGTTAAATGGCAAAATCATTGCAGACAAAACCTTTAAGGTGCATCTACCAGATTAATTGCGACGCTTAATAGTCTGTACCGCAACTTCACTAAGTTAGAATGTTTGCTATAATCCGCGCCAATAGCCACACCATTTAATGAGCCCTCATGTCCATTCAAGCTGTTTTAGCCGATGCTTTAGCCAAGCGTGCCACTTTTTTTGAGCAAGCTGCCAAAGATAATACTGATTGTTATCGGGTTTTTCACGGTACCGTTGAAGGTGAAAATGGCCTTAACATTGACCGTTACGGCGATGCATGGCTCATTCAAACATTTCACCAAACCTTATCGGCTCAGCAACTTGAAGACATATCAAGCCTACTGACTGCGCACGCGGACTATCATATCGTCTATAACGATCGCTCAGGCAGCCATTCTCGTGTGGTTAATCATGCCGAAAATGAAGCCCAAGACTACTCGCAGTCAGAACAAGTCATCCATGAAAATGGCATCGCTTTTACCTCCAAGTTACGCCATGAAGGTCAAGATCCGCTGCTATTTTTAGACATGCGTATTGGGCGTGAATATGTACGCGCTAACAGCCAAGGTAAGAGTGTTCTAAACTTGTTTTCATACACTTGTGGTATTGGTACTGCTGCAGCGATGGGCGGTGCTCGTAAAGTCATGAATGTCGACTTTTCATCATTTGCATTAGCTGCGGGACAAAAAAATGCTGAGCTAAACAATGTCACTGATGTGTGTGAATTTGTTCAAAGTGATGCGTTTCCGGCATTGCGTCAATTAGCGGGTTTGCCTATTGGCGGTCGTCGTAATCAAAAACTGCCTAAATACCCTAAACTGCGTGTGACTCAGTTCGACCTAGTGTTTTTAGACCCGCCACGGTTTGCTAAAAGCGCCTTTGGTATTGTCGACTTAGTCAATGATTACCAAGGTTTATTTAAACCAGCAGTATTAACCACCAAAGTCGGCGGTAAAATTGTCTGTTGTAATAATGTCGCTAAAGTTGATCGCCAAGCATGGTACGACAGCCTAGTCCGTTGCGTAGAAAAGCAAGGCCGTAAAGTCACTGCGACTCAGTGGTTAGATTGCCACCTAGACTTCCCCGCATTTGATGACAATCATCCGTTAAAAATTGTCGTGCTAACAATAGACTAACAGTAAATTAGTTATATGTTTAATTAAGCGTTATGCCTCTTATATAAATAATTCAGCCACCTTTAAGGTGGCTGAATTGTATCTGCGAATTCACATCAGCTGATTACGACACCGGCGTGACTTTAGGGCTACCAGCGGTACTGGTTGCACTGTAACCACGGGCGTCTAACTGAACAAATGTCTTATCTAAAATAGTATCGACGTATTGCCAATCACTGCGGACTTCATTTTCGGTAAATGTCAGTAATAAGTAACCACGATCCTTCAAATTAGCGTATTTAAGATCGGCGACCAAACCGACTATTGCCGCTTCAGTTGCCGGCATTTCAGCATCAGACAAGCCTAAGTAATACTCAAGCCCTGGGGATGACACCGAACTTGTGGCAAATTCTATTCCGACAATATCACCACCACTATCGGTTAAATCGCTGGCCCAGGCATTATGCGTATCACCGGCAATAACCACCAAGTTATGCTGTAACGACTTTGCCGTCGCTAAAATTACTTCGCGCTCGTAGGCGTAACCGTCCCACGCATCTAAGTTGTAAGGAATAGCTGGTAGCTGAAGTAATGCAATAACCTCTGGCGTCAGCTTGGCTTGATTCGCTTGTAAGTAAGCTAACTCTTCTGCGGTTAACGTTGGGTCGCCCGCTTGAGCACGGCCCGCTAGCTGCGCTAATCCTGCAAGTTCAGCAAACTGCGGAATACTCATTTGCTGGGTCGCAATGGCAGCTGGCATTAACATTTTGCCCATTAACACTTGTTGACCTAATACTTGCCACTTAGCAGTAGACTGCAACAAGGTTTGTTGTAACCACAATAGTTGAGTCTGGCCTAACAGGGTGCGGTCAGTATCGGTTACATCAGCTAAAAATGTGCTGCTGTTAAATGCACCTGTGGTCGCATCAATATATTGGCTATATTCTAATTGTTTATCGCGAGCCAATACCCGAGTATCGAGCATGTGCAAATCAACCAAGTTACCGTAATTAAAACTTCTGTAAATTTCTTCATGGTTACCTTCACTCCATGGACGAATTGGCAGCCATTCAAAGTAAGCTTGTAGTGCGGCTTGTTTGCGTTGATCAAAATCACCTTCACCATCGTTATGGTTTTCAGCACCGTCTTTCCACGTATCATTGGCCACTTCATGGTCATCCCACACAGTAATAAATGGTACTTTGGCATGTAGCTTTTGTAAGCTCGCATCACTACGATATTGACTGTAACGGGTGCGGTAGTCGTCTAATAAAAATAATTCACCGGCTGGCAACACTTCACGCCCAAGCTCGACAGCATGTTCACTGGCATATTCACCACGAGCATACTCATATAAATAATCGCCTAAGTGCACGACAGCATCCAAATCATTTTGCTGTGCAGCCATTTCATACACATTAAAATATCCAGCAGGAAAGTTAGCGCATGACATTACCGCCAACTTAACAGACGCCACGCTACCTTCAGGTAATGTGCGTGTTTGCCCCATTTCAGATACCGTTTCACCCGCTTTAAAACGATAGAAATACTGTTGGCCCGCTTCAAGTCCAACTGCGTCAACTTTAACGGTATAATCT
>NZ_PJAP01000477.1:0-4463 GCF_002836795.1 Shewanella sp. 11B5
AAAAGAGGCTAATCCGCACAAGTCGTTCCATTACAACCAGGGTGCTAGTTGCTTGGCTTGTCATGGAGAGCACCAGAAGAAAGCTCCAGTATGCGCTGAGTGTCACCGCACTTGGTTCCACAATATGTAATGCTATAAAAAGAAATATTTAGGAATGATGATGAAAAAAACAACTCAATTTATGTTATCTACGGTTGCGGCAGCAATTGCAATGACCAGCTTTAGCAATCAAGCAATAGCTGAAGACGGTATTAATGTTGGTGGTGCTGTTCGCGTCAACTACAGCTATAAAGATTATAGCGACAGCTCAAAAGACAAATTAGGTGATTTAACCTTAGATATGGTGGCCATCAAGTTTAACGGTAAAAAAGGCGATTGGGGCTTAGCTTCAGAATACCGTTTCACCTCGTCGACTGACTATATCAAATATGGCTATGCATACTATGATGCGATTCCTGATTGGCAAATCCAGTTTGGTATTAATAAAGTGCCATTCGGCAACAGGGACTTTATCTCTAACAGTTGGTGGTTTGGTATTCCGTACTACCTAGGTTTTGAGGATGATCATGATGTTGGTATTAAAGCCGTATATGAAAAAAACGGTTGGCACACCGATATCGCATTTTATAAAAACCCAGAATATGCCGCCAGTGAAAACAAGCGTTATGCTACTGACCTTTATAGCGGCACCATAGATGCAACTTATGATGGCATTGATAACGGCATCACCTATAACAACGAAGAAACTAACCAGTTTAATATTCGTCAAACTTACACCATGGAACACGAAGGTGGCTCAACAACCTTAGGTGGATCTATCGAAGTTGGACAAATTTACAATAATGCTACGGGTAATAATGGGGACCGTTACGGTATCGCATTGCACTTAGACACTAAATACAATGACTGGGAACTTCAAGCCCAAGCAATGCAATATGAATATGATGCTGCTGACAGTGAAAACCCAAATAAAATTGGTGTATCGGTAGTGAGCTGGCAATATGAAATTGCCTCTAAAGGTCAGGCTTATACGGTCAACTTATCTAAAACAATCCCAACAAGCTTTGGTAGCGTTAAGATATACAATGACTTCAATATCATGACTCCTGATGTCGAAGACTCAACTTATGACAATAGCTACCAAAATGTTTTGGGGGCCGCAATTTCTGCTGGAGCAACATACACGATGGTCGATTTTGTCATGGGCAAAAACATGACGTTCTCAACTGGTTCTGATGACCATGTTGGCTTAGCGCAAACCGGCGATGGCTGGGATAAGCGTATCAACATCAACTTTGGTTATTACTTCTAAATCTTAAGCCTGAAATACATATATTTGTATTTCAGGCATTGCCCACCTCTGGCGTTTAGTCGCTCCAAGTAGCTGTTATCAAGTTTGCTTTGCTTCATGTATCTACATAAATAAAGCAATGCCTTACGTACTACCAACTTCAATACTGATTAAAATCCTATGATCAAAACACTCACTTCAATCTTGATGGCTAATTTTATCCTTATGCCATTAAGTTATGCCACAGAGGTCAACTTGGGCGGATTTATCAAAACCAATGCGCGGATTGTTGAGGGTGATCTTGCTTATCAACACAGCTGGACGGGTTCTGCAACGCCAGAGGATAATACCCGCCGCAGCCAAATTAGCACCCAAGAAAGCCGTTTGAATATGACCATTATTCCGGAAAGAGCTCAATCGATTGAAGCAGCTAAAGGTTTTGTAGAAATTGACTTTTCTGGGTCAGAACAAGGAGACACAAATTTCTCTAATTCATACAGTCCTAGATTAAGACATGCATATATTCAATATGCTGGCTTAACTGCTGGGCAAAATTGGACTAGCTTTATCAATACTCAAAGTTTTGCAGAAACATCTGATCTTGGAGGCGCATTAGTTGGACAAGCAATGGTGCGACAAAGTCTTATTCGTTATCAAACTAATAGTTGGATGTTTGCAATAGAAAACCCCAGTACGTATGGAACAGATATTAACGGTGACGACATATCAACAACGCAAGACACATTGCCCGATATTGTTATACGTTACGATACTCATTGGCAAAATGGATTGTTATCGTTTTCAACCTTGGGGCGTCAGTTAAACACAGGTCCCGAAAATAATAAAGAATGGGGACTTGGCGGCTCTATTGCAGGCAAAATTTCTATTAGCAGCAAAGACGATATTCGATTTCAATTTCATTATGGAAAATTAGGCCGTTATGTCGGTACATCTGCCGCTAGTGATGTTTATTTAGGTAAAGCAGAAACAACAACAGCAGGAATGCTTGCTTATCATCACGAGTGGTCTGAAGTATATAGAAGCAACTTAGTTTATGGGTGGACTAAAACCAGGCTCAGTGACGCAAACCGATATCATCTGTGCGCCAACGTATTTACACAACTCAGTCCATATTTGACCATAGGGATTGAAGTAGGTCGATTTCAACAAGAGGCTGATGCCTCGCATAACACTGACTCTGGCCAAGCTTCATTGGCATCAAACTACAGCCAATTTACGATTCAATTATTTTTTTAAAACCGTAAAAGTAAACTTATTCGTGACCACCTTCGCGAATAAGTTTGCTGCAGGCAACTCTGCGTGATCCAACTCAAACTTACCAATGCGACTTAACACTATTGTTAGTCCAGAGCCTAAAGAAATTGCACAATAGATGCTGCTTCGGGCATTCAATAAAACAAATAGGATGAAAATGATGAAATTAAAAATGATCTGCGCGTTGGCCGCATTAGCGTCAGCAACAACCATGGCAGCAGGTCCGGAGCATGCTCAACTTCCATACCAACAAATGACACCAGTACCATATGACAGTACACCATTCTCGCCACAAGACACTATGCCCGCAGAATGTAGCGACCCGCTAGTTGAAGCATATATTGCAGATTGGGAAGCTGGAAAAGTCGATTTTAACTCTATCAAATCAAACGACAGCATTGCAGCTGATCAACGTTTTTGTAAGACAATGGATGACGATGGCAACATCATGGAAGCCAAAAACTGTGATTTGAAAAATGCTCCCGTTGGCTATCTTTGGAAAGAGCTGTCTGACAGCCCCGTAGTTATTGGTATCACAAATGGTGGTAAATCAGACCATGCACCACACTTCCATGGTCAACCGGAATGCTATTATGTTGTAACTGGTGGCAGTAAAACATTAGCAGACAACAAGTTCCAATCTCTTAGCTTAAGTCAGTACTTTTATATTCCTGGTGCAAGTATCCACAACACACCAATCCTTACTGATAAAGGTTTAGGTGTAATGTATTGGTATCCTAAAAATGCTCACTTCGATGGCTTTAAATATTACTGGCGTAAAGACGTAAAAAACTTACGTGTTGCAGAAGAGGCCTTTGACCGCGTTGATGCGATTCGCAAACGAGACCTAGATTTAGGCCCTTATGGCACTAATGAATCTTTCTTTGCTAAATAGCTTTTAGCGCTATAAATCAGTGTAAAGAGCGGTTATCTCCGCTCTTTTTCTTCTAGAGTCTATACAACCAAAACCATGCAGTGACATAGTGATTTTGGTTATCTCCATACGCTGCCTAGGCAAGGTTATAGATTAAAAAAATAGAACATCGTACAAAAGATTGTCTTCGTTGAGTTCAAATAGTCTTCGTTGCAATTCCACGAAAACAACTAAACAGCCAATCCAGCCGCGACACCAGATGACCAAGCCCACTGAAAATTAAACCCGCCCAACCAACCACTTACATCTATTACCTCACCAATAAAATACAAACTTGGCACCTTATTAGCTTGCATGGTTTTAGATGACAATTCATTAGTATCGACGCCGCCTAAAGTGACTTCTGCGGTGCGGTAACCTTCGGTACCATTCATGGTAATAGACCAGTCTTTTAAGTCGTTAGCGAGTTTTTCTCGCTCGCCGTGGCCGAGTTGGTTTAATGCTTTATCTAGTTGAGACTCGTCAAATAGTGTTTCAACCAAACGCTTAGGTAACCACTGGCTTAAGGTATTGCGTAGGCTTTGCTTTGGATGATGTTTTAGTGCAAATTCAATTTTATCTAACGCGTTTTCACCCGGTAATAAATTGATAGAAATTGCTTCACCTGGCTGCCAGTAATTAGAAATTTGCAGTACTGCTGGGCCTGATAGACCTCGATGAGTAAACAATAACGCTTCGCTAAATTGAGTACCATCTTGGGCGGTAATGGTTGTTGGCACAGCAATACCCGATAACGGCTCAAAGCGCACTTTTTGTTCGGCATGCCACGTAAATGGAACTAAACCAGCACTGGTAGATAATACAGTTAAACCAAATTGCTCTGCCAGCTTATAGCCATAAGGCGTAGCACCTAATTTGGGCATGGACAAACCGCCAGTCGCTATCACTAACGACTCGCAGCTAAAGTCGCCATTTGAGGTAGTTAAATTAAATCCTGTATCTGTTTTAGTAACAGATAGCATT
>NZ_PJAP01000478.1:0-4451 GCF_002836795.1 Shewanella sp. 11B5
TCTAAAGTCATGATAATCATGTCGCTGAATGTTGTTTGACGCTCATCAGAGGTAGTCTTCTCACCGGTACGAATGTGGTCTGATACAGTTACAACACATAACGCTTTAGCGCCTAATTCATGTGCAACACCGTATAAACCAGCAGCTTCCATCTCGACACCTAAAATACCCATTTTTTCCATAACATCAAACATTTGAGGATCTGGAGTATAAAATAAGTCGGCAGAGAAAACGTTACCAACACGGATTTTAGTGCCGTGTGCTTTAGCCGAATCAACAACAGCACTTAGTAAGCTGTAGTCTGCGATTGCAGCAAAATCGTTATCTTTAAAACGTAAACGGTTAACTCTAGAGTCAGTACATGCACCCATACCGATAATCACATCACGTACTTTTACGTCAGTGCTGATTGCGCCACAAGTACCAACACGGATTAAATTCTTAACACCGTAGTCTTTGATAAGTTCGTGTGCATAGATTGAACAAGATGGGATACCCATACCTGAACCCATAACAGAAATACGCTTACCTTTATATGTACCGGTAAAACCTAGCATGTTACGTACATCAGTCACTTGCTCAACATTTTCTAAAAATGTCTCAGCAATGTATTTTGCACGTAATGGATCGCCTGGGAAAAGTACCGTTTCAGCAAAAGCACCTTCAACAGCATTAATATGTGGTGTAGCCATGTTATAACCCCTATGTTTCTATTTTATTTGTATTGCTTAGTCATGTTTACAGTTTAGCAAAGCCATTAAACTTTATATAGAACCGTCGTTTGAAAATGTGACTAATTAATAAAAGATTCACCATAATTCATCGGTTCTAACTTAAAATAACTCGCAATAGACTGACCAATATCAGCAAAAGACTTACGACGGCCTAGTGAGCCTGCAGATAAACCTGCACCATAGGCGAGTACCGGCACACGTTCACGAGTATGTTCAGTGCCAACCCAAGTAGGATCACAACCATGATCAGCAGTGAAAACGACTAAATCTTCAGGTTGTAAAATCGCTAATAATTCCGGTAAACGAGAATCAAAGTACTCAAGTGCTTTAGCATAGCCGGCGGTGTCACGACGATGGCCATAATGAGAGTCAAAATCAACGAAATTAGTAAACACAATCGTGTTATCACCAGCACGTTTAATTTGCGCTAAGGTTTCGTCAAATAACTCTTCAAGACCTGTCGCTTTAAATTGTTGAGTAATACCACTGTGAGCATATATATCAGAAATTTTACCGATACTAACCACTTCACCGCCAGCATCTTTAAGCTTATCTAATACTGTAGGTGCTGGTGGTAATACCGCATAGTCATGACGATTACCAGTACGAGCGAAATCAGCAGGGCCAGTACCAACAAATGGTCGAGCAATTACACGACCAATGTTATAAGGTTCTAACTCTTCACGTGCAATTTTGCACAAGTTATATAAATTTTCTACACCAAAACTTTCTTCATGACATGCTATTTGGAATACAGAGTCAGCAGAGGTATAGAAAATAGGCTTGCCTGTTTTCATATGCTCTTCGCCTAACTCTTCAAGAATTTGAGTACCTGAAGCATGGCAGTTACCTAAAAACCCATCTAAACCAGCGCGTTCAAGGATTTTGTCTGTGAGTTCTTTAGGAAATGAATTGGTTAAGTCACTAAAATAACCCCACTCATAAAGGACAGGAACACCCGCCATTTCCCAGTGACCACTAGGAGTGTCTTTGCCTGAGCTTAATTCGTCAGCATGACCATAAGCACCGATGACTTCGACATTATCTGCAAATCCAGCAGCAAATTTACCCGTACTTTCAAAACCAGCATGGCCTAAACCAAAGCGAGCAAGATTAGGTAATTTCAATGGACCTTGACGGCCGATATCCGCTTTGCCGTCAGCACAGGCTTGCGCGATGTGACCAAAAGTATCTGAGCCAACGTCACCAAACTTATCGGCGTCGGTAGCAGCACCAACACCAAAAGAGTCGAGCATTAAGATAAAAGTACGTTTCATTATTTGTTTCCTTTATAAATCTGAAGCGCGAATATAACGATATATTTCAGGCGTTTTCTCAGGCGCGCTATCACCAATAATAATGGCTTGCTGAATAGCAGCGGCAGCTTCGGCGAAAGCATCTTCAGATTGAGCATGGATCATCGCTAACGGAACGTCTTTGTTAACTTCCTGACCCAATGCGCATACTTGAGTTAATCCAACACTGTAATCCAGTGCATCACCTGGTTTGCGACGTCCACCACCTAAGGTCACTACGGCTAAACCAAGTTCTCGTGTATCCATTTTGTAAGCAAAGCCAGATGTGTTGGCATATACAGGTCGTACAATTTTCGCATGAGGTAAATACTTATCATATGCCTCAACAAAGTCTGTTGGGCCACCTAAGCCAGATACCATTTTAGCAAAAGCCTCTGCTGCTTTACCATTATCTAATACAGTATTTAGTTTATGACGAGCTTCAGCTTCATTCTGTGCAATACCACCCAAAATTAGCATTTCTGCACATAATCCCATGGTGACAGCATATAAACGTGGATTACGATATTGACCAGTCAAAAAGTTTATCGCCTCACGAACCTCAACCGCATTACCTGCACACGAAGCCAATACTTGGTTCATGTCAGTTAACAATGCCGTTGTTTTAGTTCCTGCGCCATTAGCAACAGCAGTAATACTGCGAGCTAATTCTTCAGATGCTTCATAAGTTGGCATAAATGCACCGCTGCCGACTTTGACATCCATTGCTAGAGCATCAAGCCCCGCGGCTAACTTTTTAGATAAAATAGATGCGGTGATTAACGAAATAGATTCAACGGTGGCGGTATTATCACGAATCGAATAGAAACGCTTATCAGCAGGGACTAAGTCACCGGTTTGACCAATAATGGCAACACCAGCGTCTTTAACCACTTTGCGGAATAATTCACTTGAAGGCTCAGTTTGATAACCAGGAATGGCATCAAATTTATCTAGCGTACCACCGGTGTGACCTAAGCCACGACCTGAAATCATTGGCACATAACCGCCACAAGCTGCAGCCATAGGGCCAAGCATTAGGCTGATTACATCGCCAACACCACCAGTGCTATGCTTATCGATAATCGGGCCATTGAGGCCCAGAGAATCCCAATTTAATACGGTTCCGGAATCACGCATCGCAATCGTTAATGCAATCCGTTCATCCATATTCATATCTTTGAAAT
Source organism: Shewanella sp. 11B5 (assembly GCF_002836795.1). Lineage (NCBI taxonomy): Bacteria > Pseudomonadati > Pseudomonadota > Gammaproteobacteria > Alteromonadales > Shewanellaceae > Shewanella > Shewanella sp. 11B5. Next base: position 3,217 of record NZ_PJAP01000478.1, read on the forward strand.
ACACTGCCATGCCGAACGCAGCAATTTGGCCTTCTGAAACCGTGTTATGAGTAATGCCATCAACAAAGAATTGAATTTCTGCAGTGCTTAATACATCGCCATTACGTTTTTTACGAATAATTTCTTGAGCTAAAAACATGTTACGTCTCCCTTTAGGCAACCCATCACCTTTAGGGTCGCCTTTAATAATAGGATGCTATCAAGTGATAGCGCCTCAGTACGACAATGATCCAGGGCCATACTGAGATTTTGGACTATCTATGCGATTAGTAACCTGAAGTAGGCTTAGGAGCATCTACTAATTCTAATGTATGCAACAAGCTGTTTAACAAGCTAGAAGCACCAAAACGGAAAGTTTGTGGGGTAACCCAATCATCACCTAAAATGCGCGCAGCCAAGTCTAAAAATTCAGCTGTTTGAGCGGCATCACGAACACCGCCGGCAGGCTTAAAGCCTACATTGCGATTTTTCTCGCTGATGACAGTTAACATAATTTCAGCCGCTTCAAGCGTAGCGTTTACCGGTACTTTACCCGTTGATGTTTTAATAAAATCAGCACCTGCATCAATAGCTAACTCTGATGCTTTGCGGATCAAAGCAGGATCCTTTAGCACACCAGATTCGATGATAACTTTTAAAATCGCATCATCGCCGCACTCTTCCTTACACGCTTTAACCATTTCAAAACCGACAGTTTCGTTACCATCCATTAATGCACGGTATGGAAACACAACATCGACTTCATCTGCACCATAAGCAACTGCTGCACGAGTTTCTAATACTGCGATGGCAATATCATCATTACCGTGTGGAAAATTCGTCACTGTTGCAATTTTAATGTCTTCACAATCAAGTTCATTTAATGTTTTACGTGCAATAGGAATAAAACGAGGGTAAATACAAATTGCGGCAGTATTACCTGCTGGAGACTTGGCTTTATGGCACAAATCGATGACCTTTTGATCAGTATCATCATCATTTAAAGTGGTTAAATCCATTAACTCAATACCACGTTGTGCCGCTTTTTTTAAATCAGTCATAATTGCTCTCCGAAACGATAAATCAAAGTTGATAAATTTTTTTCAGGCAACACTATGTAGCTGGCATATGATTATAATTATGGCCGGGCCTTCAGTATTGCCAGTAAATCTTGCTGCTATTTACTAACCTAAGTATTCAATCTGATAACGAGTACCACGACTTGAATCCTTGAAGACCGGAAAAGATAAAACAAA
>NZ_PJAP01000549.1:0-4450 GCF_002836795.1 Shewanella sp. 11B5
CAAACCCGGTTTGATCTCCCGCTCGACCGCCAAATGCTGGTGCTTCAACGCTAAATGATTTCACTACTCCTTGACCCAATAGTGGCATTAATCGGTTTTCAACGATGTCCATATTGGCAATCATGCGATTATAACTGGTGCCTTCGGCGCCTTTAATAAACGCAAATAATACTCCGCGATCTTCTTGTGGTGAGAGTTGCGAAGGGACTTGTTGCATGAGTAAGTAGCTACCACCGATGCAGGCAATAATTATGAATGGTGCTGCTATGCGCCAGTGTAATGCCCATTTGACCATACTACGATAACGTTGCTCTAAACGATTAAAGCCATTATCGATAGCGATATTAAAACGATTTTTCTTCACGTTGGCTTTTAATAATTTACTGCTCATGACAGGGGTAAGGGTTAGAGCGATAAGTGATGAAAACAGCACCGACATTGCCAGCATCACAGAGAACTCAGTAAACAACAACCCAACCATGCCATCCATAAATGAAATGGGTAAAAATACCATTACCAGTACTAAGGTCGTTGACATCACTGCAAAACCCACTTCGCGAGTCCCTTTATACGCAGCAAGTATAGGTTGTTCACCTTGTTCAATATGGTGGAAGATATTCTCAACCACAACGATGGCGTCATCAACCACTAGGCCAATGGCTAAAATAAGCGCCATTAGGGTCAATAAGTTAATGGAGTAACCTAAGCTATATGCCGCCATGAATGCGGCAATTAACGATACAGGTACTGTTACTGCTGGAATAAGGGTTGCCCGTACTTGACCGATAAAAATGTACAGCACAAGAATAACCAGTACCCCAGTAATAAATAGGGTGTTGTAAACCTCATTAATCGAGCGCGCAATAAACACATTGGCATCATAATCGACAACCAATTGCGTTCCTTTTGGCAAAAAGCTCTGCACCTTATCGACTTCTTGTTGTACTTGCAGTGATATGTCTAATGGATTGGCATCAGATTGCGGCACTATACCTAAGCTTAAGTTAACGATGCCGTTGCTTTTAAAGGTCGAGTTTTCGTTTTCAGCACCGATGAATACGCTAGCGACATCTTTAAGGTAAATAGGCGTACCATCGTCAGCGGTGTGGACAACTAAATAGTTGAAGTCTTCTGGGCTGTAATATAGACGTTTTGTTCTAACAGACATTACGGTGGTGTCGTTACGGACTTCGCCACCGGGTGTTTCAAGATTTTCACGATTTAAGGCACTAATAATGTCGTTGGTAGTTACATTTCTACCGGCCATTAATTGCGGTTTTAGTTGTACATACATGACTTTGTACAAGCCACCAGAAATATTGACTGAGCTAACGCCAGTAATTAAGCTAAATCTGTCTTCCAATACCCGCTGGGCGTAATCAGTGAGTTGAGTACGGTCCATATTTTCAGAGCTCAAGTTGACGTAAATCGACGGTTCACCAGTGCCATTATCTTTAGATACAATTGGATCGTCAGCTTCATCAGGTAAGCGACGCTGTGCTTTGGCAACTGCATCTCGTACATCACTCACACCTTCGGTTAAATCCCATCCTAGTTCAAACTCGATGGAAATACGTGACATGCCATTTCGAGTGGTTGAGGTGATTTCATCAATACCGCTGATGCCAGTTAATTCATCTTCAAGGCTCTTAGTGATTTTACTTTCCATAATAGTGGCTGATGCACCGCTATAAGTGGTCATCACTGTCACTACCGGATTTTGTACGTCGGGCATTTCTCTAACTGACAATTTAGAAAACGATACCAAGCCAAAAACACACAGTAATAAACTTAAAACAATCGCAACTACAGGGCGCTTTACCGCCGTATCACTTAGCCACATTATTTTTGCTCCTGTTTAACAGGGCTTGTTTTATTTTGCTTAGCTAAGTCTTTTACTTTGACACCGTCACGCATATTTACCAGCCCCTGGACGACGATGTGGTCGCCGATGTTAATGCCAGATTCGAGTAACACTTGATCGTCAATTCTGGCCCCTAACATCACTTCGGTGCGTGTGGCGATGTTGTCCTTGTTGATTACGTAGACATAACGTTTGGTACCAGAATATTCAAGTGCTTGTACCGGAACAATAGGGGAAGACACGCTTGGAAATACCAGTGTTGCCGACATCATCATACCGGGCTTTAATTTACCCTTTTGATTATCAAACTGACTGCGAATATTGAGGTTGAGTGTTTGAGAATTGACGCGTGGATCAATTGCGATAATCTTGCCTGTAAAAATGGTTTTATTCCATGCTCTACTGGAAGCGTTTACCGACATCCCTGTACTTAACAAAGATAGATAATGTTCTGGAACTTGTAAATCGAGCTGTAACACCGATAAATCATCAAGTGTTAATAGTGATTCATTGATGCTGACCATCTTGCCTCGGCTGAAGTTAACCAAACCAGTATTTCCGGAAAATGGCGCGGCTAGAGTATGGTAATCAAGATCTGTTTTGGCTGATTCAAGTCGAGCGAAAGCGATATCAACACTGGACTTTTGCGCTTCTATTTCTGTTTGAGTGATGGCGTTAACGTGAATCAACTTGTTAAACTCATTAAGCTTACGCACTTCATCTTGATAATAAGCTTGAGCTTCGGTCACGCTGGCTTTAGCTTTACGGTTATCAAGCGTCAGCAGAGCCTGGCCTTTATTGACATATTGGTTGGATGCGACCGCTATGCTATCTATTTTGCCTGCTACTTGCGGCGCTATCATTACCGAGTGAGTAGCAGCCAGTTTTCCGATTAAGGTAATTGATTGCGAAAGCTCATGCTGTTCAACGGTGGCGGTGACGACAGGAACCACTTTTTCAGCGCGAGGAGGTGTGGGCGCGGCAATACCATTGGAAATAAACCCAACATATCCCATCATCAATACGGTAGTCGAAAAAAGACATTGGCCAAGTTTTTTGATCATGTAAGTACACATCTCTATAAGCAATAATTGATGGTGTCGTTGCACAACGACATAGGCTAACGACTAGCCGGTGATTGATGCCAGCTTATTGTAATTATATTTGCTTAATTCAGCGTAAAGTAATGTAAATCTTTTAATTTTCTTTGTAACAAGGCGCATATCGATAGTCGTTTTAATGATGTTATAGCAACAAAAAAGCCATATCCGAAGATATGGCTTTGATTTATGTCAGCCAAGCTGAATAAACAGTTATGTTAAAACGCTGGTTAGAACATTACTTCTCGATAGGCTCGTTAGTAAATTCAATGTTTTGCTTTTTATTGACAGGTGTAACACCCATAAAATATTCATAACCTTTATCTGATGATTTCTTTTTTGCGTCATCATCACTCAACTTAATGCTAGTTTGGTCAGAAAACAAGGTGTATTTAGCTTTCGCTTTTTGGGCGATAGGTTGTGGTTGTTTAACTGTTGGCTTAAGAATGCCCTTTGGGACTTCTGCTGTCACTACTTTAGCTTGGTTGCTGGTTTTATTAGACGAAGCAACATTGGCAAATTTATAATTAAATACACCATTGCCTTCAACATTTTCTACGCTAGATTTATCTTGATTTTGGTAAGACGCTAAAATGCCGTGTTTACCTAAAGGGATCTCGTGAAAAAGTTTTTTGCCCGTGCCTATTTTGGTGCCATTGATATACCAATCTGCTGGTACGTTACTGATTAACGTCACCATCGCCGACTTAAGGCCTAATTCTTCATTTAACATTGAGTCGATTTTATCGTTATAAGAAGGCTTAAAGTTCATCGCCACTTTATAATGCAAATCGCCTCTCATATTCATATTGGCGTCGATAACTTCATATGACAATAAAACACTTTTGTCATTTAAAAACGGCGACTCATTACGAGTATTGGATAAAATGCTGCTTTTAGACTCTTTCAAACAATCTGCGATAGTTTGATATTTTGAACACTCAGTCGAACCATTAATATTGACTGGCAGTGTGCTGCTTGATTTGGATAAATCTGCAATTAAACGATTAGTAATATCAGTTTTGAGTTTAAATAGTTGCTGACTTTTAGCGGCACGTTTTTTATTTATCGCCTCATATTCAGTTAATATTTCAACCTTTTCAGTTTCAAGGCGTTTACTGTCTTCTTCTGCCTTTAGGGTTAATTCATCGACTAAATTGACGGATTCTTCAATTTGTTTATAGGTTTCTGGAAGCCCTGTTTTAGCCCGAATAACCTTAGGTAATTCTGTAATAAGCTCATCGTAGCGCTGCTGTTCTGAAACGATTGTTTTTTTCAGTCCTTCAACGTCATAGGCTTTTTTATTAAGCTGTGAGAATTTGTCATTAACAGTGATTAGCAGGGTATCGATATCATATTGATTTTCAATTTTATTGAGAGTCTGCTTTTCTGATGTGGTAATGACTTCGAGTGCCGCAAATGAGTTGCTTGCGTATAAGCACAATAAAGCAAGGCTAATTGAACCGTATCTCACTGATTTCTCCAT
>NZ_PJAP01000550.1:0-4449 GCF_002836795.1 Shewanella sp. 11B5
CAAAGTCGGAATGGTCTGATGGGCCTTGGCCACAAATCCCCACATAAGCACCTTTTGCTTTAGCCGCTTTAATAGCCATTGAAAGCAATGCTTTTACTGCATCATTACGCTCATCAAACAAGTGACTGATGATTCCTGAATCTCGATCAAGCCCTAATGTTAACTGAGTTAAGTCATTTGAGCCGATAGAGAAACCATCAAAATGCTCAAGGAACTGGTCAGCTAGCAATGCATTTGAAGGTAGTTCACACATCATGATAACGCGTAAGCCATCTTTACCGCGCTCTAAACCTTGCTCTTTCAGTAACTCAATCACTTGAGATGCTTCGTTTACAGTACGAACAAATGGAATCATCACTTCAACGTTGGTTAGGCCCATTTGATTACGAACACGTTTAATCGCTTCACATTCAAGCGCGAAACAATCGCGGAATGCTTCAGAAATATAACGGCTAGCACCACGGAAGCCCAACATTGGGTTTTCTTCATCTGGCTCGTAACGATCACCGCCGACTAAGTTTGCGTACTCGTTCGACTTAAAGTCAGACATACGTACGATAACTTTCTTCGGATAGAAAGCCGATGCAATAGTGGCAATACCTTCAACTAAACGCGCAACATAAAACTCAACAGGTGAATCATAACCCGCAATCATTTCGTTGATTTCATTTTGCAGTTCAGCAGTTTGACCGTTGAAATCAAGCAAAGCTTTAGGGTGAATACCAATCATGCGGTTAATGATGAACTCTAAACGCGCTAAACCCACACCTTCGTTAGGCAAACGTGCAAAATCAAATGCACGATCTGGGTTACCGACGTTCATCATAATTTTCATTGGCAAAGGAGGTAATGTATCAACACGGTTAGTGATGATTTCAAAATCTTGCTTACCTGAATAAATTAATCCGGTATCGCCTTCTGCACAAGATACAGTGACAATGTCGCCCGTTTTGATGCGGTCAGTCACATCACCACAACCTACAACAGCGGGTACACCTAATTCACGTGCAATGATTGCAGCATGGCAAGTACGACCACCACGGTTGGTGACAATGGCACTAGCACGTTTCATGATCGGTTCCCAATCTGGGTCTGTCATGTCGGTCACTAATACGTCACCTGGTTCAATTTGGTCCATCTGATCAATCGATGTTAATACCTTCGCGATACCAGTACCAATTTTATGACCAATTGCACGACCTTCACAGATCACGTCACCCTTCGTTTTTAAGTGATAACGTTCAATTAACTGGACATCTTCACGACTACGAACTGTTTCTGGACGAGCTTGAACAATATACAACTTACCGTCGTTACCGTCTTTTGCCCATTCGATGTCCATCGCACGGCCATAATGCTTTTCAATCACCATTGCTTGCTTAGCAAGTTCCATGACTTCGTCATCGTTAATAGAGAAAATACGACGCTGTTCAGCAGAAACATCTTCAATTTTAACTTGCTTGCCATGGCCAGCATCATCAGAGTAAACCATCTGAATCAACTTACTGCCGATATTTCGGCGCACAACAGCTTTATGTCCTTGCGCTAAAATCGGTTTGTGCACATAGAATTCGTCAGGGTTAACCGCGCCTTGTACAACCATTTCACCTAAACCAAAAGATGAAGTGATAAAGACAACGTCATTGTTTCCTGACTCAGTGTCCATGGTAAACATCACACCAGAAGCTGCTTTGTCTGAACGTACCATACGTTGTACGCCAGCAGATAAAGCCACACCTTGATGTTCGTAACCTTGATGAACACGATAAGAAATTGCACGGTCGTTAAATAGTGAGGCGTATACATGCTTAATTGCTAGCATGACCGCATCAAAACCTTTAACGTTTAGGAATGTTTCTTGTTGGCCTGCAAAAGATGCATCTGGCATGTCTTCAGCGGTAGCTGATGAACGCACTGCAAATGACGCTTCTTGAGTTTCACTCGACAACTGCTCGTAAGCTTCACGAATAGCGTCTTCTAATGCCGGCTGGAATGGGGTTTCAATAACCCACTGTCTGATCTGCGCACCTACTTTTGCCAGTTCATTGACATCATCAACATCCAATGTCGCCAGAATGTCAAAAATCTTCTGGTTAACTCCACTTTGTTCAAGGAACTCATTGAACGCATGCGAGGTCGTTGCAAAACCGCCAGGAACTTGAACCCCTGCATTAGCCAGATTGCTGATCATCTCTCCAAGGGATGCGTTTTTACCGCCAACCTTGTTTACATCGCCCATGCCTAATTCTTGATACCAGAGTACGTATTGCTGCACAGTTTTATCTCCGCAAGTTTTTATTTCAGTGGCCACTTCACACGAGGGCAAGAGCATCTTACACTCCCATACAACAAGCGTAAATCTATAATTTTATTTGTAATTTTATTACTACAAGAGGTCAGAATGACACCAAAAGTATTCTATATTTCAGATGGGACCGCGATCACAGCGGAGGTTTTTGGACATGCGGTACTTTCGCAATTTCCTATAGAATTTGAAGCACTTACAATTCCGTTTGTCGAAACCATTCAAAAAGCTCAAAAAGTTAAGCAACAAATAAATGATTGTTTTATTACAACAGGTGAAAGACCACTTGTGTTCCATTCGATCATTAATCCTGAGATCCGCAATGTGATTTTTTCGAGTGAATGTGTTGATTATGACTTTTTGAACACCTTTGTTGCGCCACTAGAACAACACTTAGGTGTACAAGCTAAGCCTTTATTACACCGAACCCATGGTAAAAGTAACCATGGTTATGAAACCCGTATCGATGCGATTAACTACACCATGGAGAATGATGACGGCCAAACCATGAAACACATGGATAAAGCCGACATTATTTTATTAGGCGTGTCTCGTTGCGGTAAAACACCATCAAGTTTATATCTGTCAATGCAGTTTGGTATAAAGGCCGCAAACTACCCGTTTACTGAAGAAGACATGGATAACCTCAAGTTACCTGAAGCATTGAAACGCAATAAATCAAAGCTCTTTGGCTTAACCATCGATCCACATCGTTTGCATGAGATACGTCAAAGCCGCATGGAAAATAGCCGCTACTCTTCATTAAGACAGTGTCGCCTTGAAGTAAAAGAAGTCGAAATGCTGTATAAAAAAGAACGTATACCCTTTGTAAATACCACTAACCATTCGGTTGAAGAAATTGCCACTAAAATTCTTGATATCACCGGTCTAGAGCGTCATATGTTCTAATTCATAAACAATCATTATCTGCATGAAAGAGAATGAAAAACCAGCAAAAGACGAACTTAACTCAGGTTGATTCGTCTTTGCCTTTTACGGCAATCTATTTTTTAACCGTTAGAATCCGAGGCTAAGCCTCGCATCTTGAACTTCTTTGGGTATATAATCCCGTTCAATATGATGCAGATGCATCTCACGATTTCTCGGTAATATGCATGACAATTAAAACAGATGAACTCAGAACAACCTTATTAAGCAAAGTTATTTCTCCTGCTCAGTTGGCTTCAGAATATCCATTAACGCAAAATGCTGCAGACTACTTGGTTGCACAACGTCGTGAAGTAGAAGCAATTATTGCCGGTGAAGATCAACGTTTGCTGGTCATTATTGGCCCTTGCTCAATTCATGACACTAAAGCAGCACTCGAATATGCAGAACGTTTGTCAGCCTTACATCACGAACTAAAAGATGACTTGTGCATATTAATGCGGGTGTACTTTGAAAAGCCTCGTACCATTGTCGGTTGGAAAGGCTTAATTTCAGATCCAGATTTGGACGGCAGCTTTAGCCCGAATAAAGGCTTGCGTATGGCGCGTCAGTTATTACAACAAATCACTGAACTCAAGTTACCTATCGCCACTGAGTTTTTAGACATGGTGAACGGCCAGTACATCGCAGACCTTATTACCTGGGGTGCTATTGGCGCACGAACCACTGAAAGCCAAATTCACCGCGAAATGGCTTCTGCATTGTCTTGCCCTGTTGGCTTTAAAAATGGTACTGACGGTAACATTAATATTGCTGTTGATGCTGTACGTGCGGCTCAAGCTCCGCATATTTTTTACTCTCCAGATAAAGATGGCGCAATGGCGGTTTACCGTACCCACGGCAACCCATTTGGACACATTATTTTGCGTGGTGGTAAAACGCCAAATTATTCAGCTGAAGATATTGAAGTCGCACGCGCACAACTTGAAAATGTGGGTGTAACTCAGCGTATGGTGGTTGATTTCAGCCATGGTAACAGTGAGAAACAACATAGAAACCAGCTTAATGTAGCCAATAGTATTATGGCGCAGCTGCGCAGTGGTAGTACAGCAATTGCCGGTATTATGGCAGAGAGCTTTATGATTGAAGGTAATCAGAAAGTGGTTAAAGACGAACCATTAGTATATGGCCAAAGTATTACTGATGCATGTTTGCATTGGGCTGATTCTGAGAAGCTGTTACGTGATTTAGCTCAA
>NZ_PJAP01000551.1:0-4447 GCF_002836795.1 Shewanella sp. 11B5
AACCTGCCCCGGCGGATTGCGTGATATTCAAACCATCGCATGGGTCGCAATGCGCCACTTTGATGCAGCTACGCTTGAAGAGCTTGTTGAACACGACTTTTTATCACCAGCAGAACTGGCAGAATTAATTGAATGCCAAAATTTTCTGTGGGAAATCCGTTTTGCACTTCACATCACCGCTAATCGCAACGAAAACAGATTATTGTTTGATTTACAGCGACAAATAGCCAGTTTATTAGGTTACGAAGATGCAACTCAATTAGCCGTCGAACAAATGATGAAACGCTACTATCGTACGGTTCGCCGGGTGATGGAGCTTAATCAAATGCTGCTGCAATTGTTTAAGCGTGCAACATTAGGTCACACTCAAGCACTAGAAATCCAGCCGATAAGTGAGGCTTATCAACGTCGCGGGCGTTATATTGAAGTGTTAGATGACGATTTATTTAGCCGCCAAAACGAAGAAATATTACGTTTATTTCTACTGGTGGCGAAAAACTCTAACATTCAAGAAATTTACGCGCCAACGTTACGCTTACTGCGCAATGCCCGTAGAGCTCTAACATCACCCTTACAAGAAAATCCCGCCTGTCGTAAAGTGTTTATGGAGATATTAAAACATCCCCGAGGTATTACCGCGCTTTCACTCATGCATCAACACGGGATTTTATCGTCTTACTTACCGGCTTGGCGCAAGATTGAAGGCCAAATGCAGTTTGATTTATTTCATGCCTATACGGTTGACGAACACACCCATAGATTACTGCTCAATATTGACCGCTTTTCACAGGCTGAACAAAAAGATGAATTTCCACTAGGCGCCATCTTAATTAATCAGTTGCCGAAAAAAGGCCTATTAGTCCTCGGGGCCATCTTTCATGATATCGCTAAAGGCCGTGGCGGCGATCACAGCAAATTAGGTTCAAAAGACGCCATCGATTTTTGTAAATTACATGGCATGAATGATCATGACGGTCGCTTAGTGGCTTGGTTAGTTGAAAATCACCTCGTGATGTCAATCACCGCTCAGCGCAGAGATATTTCAGACCTTGAAGTGATTGCACTATTTGCTGAAAAAGTACGCGATGCAGCGCACTTAAGTTATTTATATTGCCTCACAGTAGCCGATATTTGTGCCACTAATGAGAAAACATGGAATAACTGGAAAGGCTCGTTATTACGCGACTTGTATTTTTCAACTCAACGAGTATTAGCTCGGGGAAAAGAAAAACCTATCGATGCTAAAGCACGCGTAAAAGAGATCCAAGCCAAAGCTAAAAAAGAACTTATTCGTCGTGGCCTCAAAGAAAAAGACATGGATGAACTCTGGTCTCGATTCAAATCTGACTATTTTTTACGTCATCAGCCAACCCAAGTGGCTTGGCATGCAGAGGCTATTCTAAAACATCATCACGACGAACCATTAGTGTTAATGTCTAAACATACAACACGGGGTGGGACGGAGCTTTTTGTCTATAGCAAAGATAAACCAAAACTGTTTGCCACCGTAATGACCGTTTTAGACAACAAAAATATCAATGTTCATGACGCTAATATCATGACATCAAAAGATAATTATGCACTCGACACCTTTGTGATTTTAGAACAAGATGGCGAGCCAATTATCCAATTGTCACGCATTCAAAGTATTCGTAAAGCACTTGAAAAAGCCTTGGCCAGTGAAAATCCAAAACTGCCGAAGTTTAGAAAACTAGCCCGGATCATGAAACCTTTTAATGTTGCGACTCATGTGAGTTTCTTACCCAGTGCTCGCCATGGTACAAGTATGATGGAATTAATCACCCTCGATACCCCAGGCCTATTAGCCAAAGTCGGTGATACGCTCTATCGTTGCAACGTGACATTATTAGCAGCCAAAATTACCACTATTGGCGAACGTGCAGAAGATTTTTTCATATTACAAAACCAAAGTGGAACGGCCCTAGATGAGCCACAACAGCAACAATTATCTGATGCGCTAACACTGGCGTTAAAATCATCTAACTAATTTTAAACCATAAATTTACGCTACTAATCATTTAATACCGGGAGAAAACAATGGAGGCTTTACGCCAACGCATTGAAGCAGCATTCGAAACACGTCAAGATATCTCACCTTCAAGCGTAGAACCTAGTGTTCGCGCCGATGTTGAAACCGTGATCAATATGCTCGATAAAGGCCAAGCACGCGTTGCTGAAAAGATTGACGGAGAATGGCATGTACACCAATGGCTTAAAAAAGCCGTACTCCTGTCTTTCCGCATTTTTGATAACGGCGTGATTGAAGGTGGCGACACCAAATATTTCGACAAAGTTCCGCAAAAATTTGCCGATTATGATGAAGCCCGTTTCAAAGCAGAGGGCATTCGAGTTGTGCCACCAGCAACGGTTCGCAAAGGCTCATTTATTGGTAAGAACACGGTATTAATGCCATCTTACGTTAACCTTGGTGCTTATGTTGATGAAGGCACTATGGTTGATACATGGGCCACTGTTGGTTCGTGTGCGCAGATAGGTAAAAACGTACACTTATCTGGCGGTGTTGGTATTGGCGGTGTATTAGAGCCATTACAAGCAGGTCCAACCATTATTGAAGACAACTGTTTTATTGGTGCTCGCAGCGAAATCGTTGAAGGTGTTGTTGTTGAAGAAGGCAGCGTAATTTCAATGGGCGTTTACATTGGTCAAAGCACGCGAATTTTTGATCGTGAAACCGGTGAAGTGCATTACGGTCGTGTTCCCGCTGGCTCGGTTGTCGTATCAGGTAACTTACCATCAGCGTGTGGCACATACAGCTTATATGCAGCGATTATTGTCAAAAAAGTTGATGCCAAAACCCGCGGTAAAGTGGGTATCAATGAACTATTACGTATTGTTGATTAATTATATTATCCAACAATAATCTAAAAAAGGCTCCTAGGAGCCTTTTTTGTTGCCATAAGCACTATGAATTCTGTGGAATGTTATGATTTTTATGAGGTACTGAAACAGCGTTATATTGAGTCATCTCACAATGACGTTATCGATTGAGTAATGCTGCCGCTAAAATTCGCCAGGTCAACATACCAATAACTTGTTGCTTATCATTCTGGACGATTAAATAGCTGGCATTAGTTTTTTCCATCGTCAGTTTGGCATCATTCAAAATGGTATGATCGATAATCATATTCATTTTATGCACCATCACTTGATGTACACGTTTATTCAGTAAGCTTCTATCTGCTGCACGTTCTGCTGCGGTATTTAAAAATGGACTGTGCCAAAAAGCTAAAACATGATTATCAACCACGCCTATTGGGTTACGATTTTTTTCAGACAATACTACTGCCACATCCATTTTAGCTTTCTTCATCATAGACTCAGCGTGTTCAAGAGTATGATATTCCTCTAAAAACACAACTGGGGCTAATGACAAACTGCTAACATACTCTTCTTCTTTGAAGTCTTCTACAGCTAGAATATCAATACATGCATCCACAACAGCGGCATCAAAGACTTTCCCTCTGCCTTTTAATAACTCTTGGGTTAACACTTCCATTCCCAACGATGGGCGATAAGGTCGATGGCTAAGAATCGAATCAGCAACGTCGGCGACAGCAATGATCTTGGCCTCAAGTATGATGTCATCCGCTTTTAATCCTTTGGGGTAACCAGAGCCGTCTAAGCGCTCATGATGTTGAAGGATCATTTGCTTAATAGGCCAAGGAAACTCTACTTCATCAACAATTAATGCGCCTTGCTCAGGATGCTGCTTAACCAAACCAAACTCAGCATCGCTTAACCTTGAAGGTTTAGATAGAATCTGGCTTGGAATGGCCAACTTACCGATATCGTGGATCAATGAACCCAGTTTTAATCCTTCCAAAACTTCAGGTGTTAAGCCCATTTTCTCGCCAATAAGATAGCTTAACTGCGCAACCGATTTTTGGTGACCCGCGGTATAAGCATCTTTTAATTCTAGCGCTTCTGAAATGGCACCAATCAACTGCACCAAAATGAGGGTCATCTTTTCTTTTTGCATTTTAATAATGCTAGATTGCCTCGACACTGCTTTCATGGTGCGTGGCAATTCGACGCTGTGCCACAAAATAGTCGCAAAAATACTTAACGATTTGGCGTCTACTTGGGTATAAGGTTTGTCACGATTGCCAACGCCGATAATGCCAACGAGTTTTTTGCGATAATGAATGGGCACACAAAGATGATTACTAAAGGCAAAAAAACCTTGTTGTTGTGTGCGGTTCTCAGAAATACTGGTTAACTCATTGTGCACCGTCGATTTACGGGTTTGGATGGTTTCTGCCCAAATACCTGAATCAGCTTTATACGTTTGTTGTTTGGCAATCGTAAAATAATCACTAACGTTTTCACTCCATGTGGTTCGCACAATTTGATTGTTTTTTTCATCAAATATATGCAGATAACCTACAGTAGATTGTGTCAATGA
>NZ_PJAP01000552.1:0-4421 GCF_002836795.1 Shewanella sp. 11B5
TTCAACCGAGTCTACATATTGATATAAATTATCTAAGGCAGCTTTTTCTATATCAATGACTTTACGGCCCCATTGACGAAATTGAGTGTGATTTACCATACGACTCTCTCTGTTAGCTTAATACTTTACCTTTATGCTCCAATCTAATGCGACTGAAATACAACAATTTGGTACGCAATAAAGGTGATTAATAATAGTGCGCCATGCCAGCGAGTAAGTTGTTGCTTAGCGCCACTGGATAATACTAAAACGGCTAATGCTGCACTGGTGCCTAATACCATATAGAAATCTCTTCCACTGGCTGAAGCATCTATTTCACCAGGAGAAATCAATCCTGGTAGTGCCAGTACCGCAAGAATGTTAAATAAGTTAGACCCAACAATATTACCAATGACGAGGTCGTGTTCTTTTTTTATGACTCCAGCAATACAAGCCGCTAATTCAGGTAAGCTGGTTCCTACTGCGATAATGGTTAAGCCAATCACAAGATCTGACAACCCATAAAACTTTGCAATACCCACCGCGCCATCAACCATCCAACTTGCTGATAGGGGGAGCAATATAATACCGACAATTAGCCAAATGATAGCATGAAAGGTTGGCACATTTTTAGGGATCTCAGATTCAAGTTCATCATCTAAGCTGTCTGGGGTTTTATCATGAGTAGCTTGCCAAATAAAATATCCCATCAACAGCAAAAGTAATGCGATGAGCATGATACCTTCTGCTTGTGTCAACACATTATCATGCAAGGTGTAACCAGCAAATACCGTCGCAGCTAACATGATAGGTATTTCGCGTTTTAAGGTCTTCGAATCTAAGCTAATGGCACCTAGTAAGGCGGTTAATCCTAAAATTAAGGTAATGTTGGCAATGTTTGAGCCCAATACGTTTCCAATAGCGGTATCACGCATGCCATCCATTGATGCGGTGGCGGCAACAAACATTTCAGGTGCAGAGCTGCCCATCGCAACGATGGTGAGTCCAATTAACATTGGAGGTAACCCTAAGTTACGGGCAAATGCAGCCGCTCCGTAAACAAATCTATCCGCACTCCAAACTAAAACAGCAAGGCCAACAACTAACATTAGGATATTAACTAGCATGTGATTCCGATAGTAGTAATTTATTAACGTGCATTTTCGCTGGATTTTTCTCAAATTGAAAGCATTGCACAGTAATTGTCCACGTAATGATATGGATATAGTTGTCGCTTAATCGACAATTACAGTACAATTTGCCTTCAACTTAAAGCAAGGAAGGCTGTTATCTCCTCAACGCCAATGTCTGATATGAGCAAATCAAGTAATAAACCTCTGGTAGAAGTTAACCATTTAGCGTTTAGCCATGGTTCACGCGTGATTTATGAAGATATTTCTTTATCGATCCCAAAAGGTAAAGTAACAGCAATCATGGGGCCCAGTGGTATCGGTAAAACCACCTTGTTGAAATTGATTGGCGGACAGTTAACCCCCAGCAGTGGGCAAGTCCTATTTGATGGCCATGATATACACAAGCTTAAACGCAAAGATCTATTTGAATTGCGTAAGCGCATGAGTATGCTATTTCAAAGTGGTGCAATGTTTACCGACCTTAATGTTTTCGATAATGTTGCGTTTGCATTAAGAGAACATTCTGGATTGCCTGAAGATATTATTCGCACCATTGTATTGATGAAGCTTCAAGCTGTCGGACTTCGTGGCGCTGCATATATGATGCCTAACGAGTTATCTGGTGGTATGCAACGTCGCGCTGCATTGGCACGAGCGATTGCACTAGAACCAGAGATGGTACTGTACGATGAGCCCTTTGCCGGACAAGATCCTATTTCAATGGGCATGCTCGTAAAACTTATTCGTGAGTTGTCGGATTCATTAAAACTCACTTCAGTAGTGGTTTCTCACGATGTAGATGAAGTATTAGGTATTGCAGATTATGTCTACGTAATAGCAGACAAAAAAGTGATTGCACATGGTACTCCAGAGCAATTACGTCAATCTGACAATCCACAATTGGTTCAGTTTATTCAAGGTGCACCAGATGGCCCTGTGCCATTTCATTATCCTGCTGAGGATTATCAAGAGGAGCTACTTCGTGGGTGCAATTGATTATATTGCCGACATTGGCAAATATGCACTGAAAATAGTGTTGGGTTATGGTCGAGCTGGCATTATGTTATGGCGCGCGATCGTACATGTTCCTCGCATTAAAAAAGGCACTCCATTACTGATTAAACAGGTTTATGTGCTGGGTGTCCGTTCGATGGTCATCATTTTAGTGTCGGGTTTGTTTATCGGTATGGTATTGGCTCTACAGGGATATAATATTCTGGTTGAGTTTGGTACTGAAGAAAGTTTAGGGCCTATGGTGGCGTTAAGCTTGTTACGTGAACTTGGGCCAGTTGTTGCAGCGTTATTATTTGCTGGGCGAGCAGGCTCAGCGTTAACCGCCGAAATTGGTTTAATGAAATCGACCGAACAATTGTCGAGTTTAGAAATGATGGCAATAGACCCGCTAAGACAAATCATTGCGCCGCGCTTTTGGGCGGGTGTGATTAGTATGCCATTACTGGCGTTGATGTTTAGCTTAGTGGGTATTTTGGGTGGACATTTAGTCGGTGTTGAATGGAAAGGCATCGATAGCGGTGCATTTTGGTCTATTCTTCGTGCGTCAGTTGAATGGCGAGAAGATATAGTTAACTGTTTGATCAAAAGTGTTATTTTTGGTGTGGTGGTGACATGGATTGCCTTGTATCGAGGTTACGAAGTCCAACCCAACCCTGAAGGCATCAGTCGCGCAACAACTTCAACGGTTGTACAGGCTAGTTTAGCGGTTTTAGCACTGGACTTTTTGCTTACGGCAATCATGTTCGGAAATTAAGATTTTTTCATTGTTTAGATTAATTTAAGTGGTTTAAGAGTATGTTGACACGGAAAATAGAGTTAATGGTAGGCGTGTTTTTGTTGTCAGGTTTATTGGCATTTTGTGTATTGGTATTCAATGTTGCAAATGTCGAATTAAAATCTAGCGCCCAGACTTATGAGTTGGTAGCCGAGTTTAACAATGTCGGCGGTTTAAAGGTGCGTTCACCAGTAAAAGTGGGCGGTGTTGTTGTCGGACGTGTGACTGATATTACCCTTGATACTCATAAACTAGTGCCTATTGTGACGTTAACAATGGATAAGCGCTTTGATCAATTTCCTGAAACCAGTAGTTTGGCCATTTTGACTTCAGGCTTGCTTGGCGAGCAGTTTATTGGTTTAACACCTGGTTTTATGGACGATGACATTTCGATGCTTGCCAATGGTGATAAAGTGCATGACACGCGTGGCGCATTGATTTTAGAAGATTTAATTGGTCAGCTGTTATACAGCATGTCATCTAAAGATAAATAGGAACGCTATTATGAAAACGTTTTTTAGTTGTGTTATAGCTTTATGCCTAGTTGGCAGCGCCGTTATCAGCCAAGGTGCTTCGGCTGCTAATGATGAGGTGAACACGAGTGATCCTTATGAGATGATCAAACAAGTCGCCAATATGACCTTTGATCGGTTTAAATCAGATAAAGAATTAATTAATGCCGATTTAGGTCACTTAAAAGTGATTGTACGTGAAGAGCTTATGCCTTACGTCGATTATAAATATGCTGCATATAAAGTTATGGGCCAGTATTTAAGTGATACAACCGTTGATCAACGTAATCGTTTTGTTGAGGCTTTTGAAGGCTATTTAGTTGCCACTTATGCTCAAGCATTAACAGAATATACCGATCAAAAAGTCGCATTTGATCCACCGAGTGATTTTAGCGATGAAAAAATAGTTGAAGTGAACGTGCAGATTATCGAAAAAGGTCGTCCACCGATTAAAATTCAATTTAAAGCGCGTCGTTTGAAAGACAACACTTGGAAAGCATTTGATTTAGTGGCGGAAGGCGTGAGCTTACTCGCCTCTAAACAGTCTGAAATTTCTAATTTAATCCGTCAGCAAGGTATTGAAGCGGTGATTACAATGTTGAATGATAAAACTCAACAGACTATTGATCGCCAACCAGCAAAAGAAGCTGCAGCTGCGTGATTACCTTCAATCAACAAGATCAACGTTGCATTGTCAGCGGTCGATTAACACAAGATGAAGTAAAACAATTGTGGCCTAAACGCCATGAATTGTTTACTGCATCGACTCAAGTGGTAGACTTATCAGCATTGGAATACGTCGACAGTGCAGGTGTTGCATTGTTATTAGCGTTTATCAAACTACATGCTTCAAGTAGCCAAGAAACAAGTGTGTCACGTCAATTGGTTAATCCAAGTGAGCAGCTCAAGAAAATGATTGAGCTTTATGATTTAGACGCTTTTTTTCAGCCAAATATAGTTTCAAATAGTAAAGGTAATTGATTTCATGGAATGCAAGGTTATTGAACA
>NZ_PJAP01000553.1:0-4415 GCF_002836795.1 Shewanella sp. 11B5
CGGATAGCCAAATACATACACAGATAACAAGCCTAAACCTGCCGATTGAAAAGCACTCAGTAAAATGATTGCTGTTAATCTAAACGAGTTAAACGACAACACTACCGTCGCTAATAATAAAGTGACGACAAGTACAATATTTGACAATAAATTACCTACCGCTTCATTACGCTTTGCGCTTTCGCCGCCTATTTCGAGGTGGTATCCCGCAGGAATAGACAAATTAGCAATAGCATCTTTAACCTCGTTAAGCACTTGTGCAGGCAATACTCCACTGGTGATATAAGCCTCAATGGTATTGACGCGCTCACCATTTCTTCGGGGGATTGCGCCGCGACTGACATTGATTTCGTTATAAGACAATGCCGATAGTGGGATCCCGGAGCCTGAAGCTGAAACTAGATTGATCTCGGCTAAACGTGTGGCTTGTTCGCGGCTGTTGTCACCTAAACGCACACGAATTGGCAGTGATTCCGTTTGCTCTAAAATGCTGCCACCAATAATACCGGTAGTCGCCATTTGAATTTGATTGGCAATGTCGCTCAAACTTAGGCCGCTCATTAAGCTGGCGTCTTCATTCACCTGTAACCACACTTTTGGCGCGCCTGAACTGAGGGTTGCACGAGTGTGAATAACATCAGGTGTGGCGGCTAAAATTCCGCGTACTTGTTCACCCAATATTTTCAGGGTATCAAGATTAGGGCCATAAATACGCAGCTCAACCGGAGCGTTAAAGGGAGGCCCTTGTTCCAGTTTTCGCACCAAAATTTGTGCTTGTGGAAATTGGGCATCAAACTCTTTTTGTAATTGTAAAATCAACCGATTGGCGGCGACATAATCAGTCACTTTAATCATCGCTTGGGCGTAATTGGTTGCCCCTTGTTGCCGTTGAGTTAAGTTGTAATAGAAAGAGGGCGTATTACCGCCAACAACCCATGTGGCAGCGACAATATCGTCAATCTGTTGCAGCTTATTATCAATCAGTTTGACCTGCTCTAGAGTGTTATCGATACTGACATGAGGGGCCAGGTAGACTTCAATTTGGAACATGTCGCGATCAGACGGAGGGAAAAATTGTTCAGTCATTTTGCCCGCAGCAAAAAAACCTGCAATCGGTAATATTCCAATTACGATGGCGGTCAATATTGGCCTAGATAACGCAAACTGTAAACTGGCGGTAAATGCTTGGCTAATTCTTGGAAATGCCATCCCTTGCTGATACCAAGCCGTTGGTTTTTCACTGCGACTGAATCGACCCGCCAGGCCAGCAATAATGGTATGAGAAATAATATATGAGCCGAGTAAGGCAAACATGACCGAAATGGCAATGCCACCAACAAACTCACCTGCAGAGCCCGGCATTAACACAATAGGTGCAAAGGCGAGCATAGTGGTGATGGTAGACCCCGCCAGTGGAAGCCATAAATGGTGTAAGGTTTTTGATACCGCTTCTAGTTTGCTCATACCTTGCTGACGGCGTTGAGCAATGGCATCAACAATCACAATCGCATTATCGACCATAATACCTAGCGCAACCACTAAACCTGTTACCGACATTTGGTGGATCGGTAGGCCAGTATATTTCATGCAGGTGAGGGTAAATAATGCGGTTAATGGTAATGATATCGCGACAATCAGCGCATTTCTCAGTCCTAATGTCAGCATCAGAACCACTAAAATAATCACAAATCCTTGTAACAGATTAATCACCAAGTCGCCTAATCGGTCACTGGTATAGCTTTGTTGGTCGAATAACCATTGCACCTTAATATTGGCCGGTAAATTAGCTGAAAAATCATCTATGGCGCTGCTTACATGTTGTTGCCATACATCGACTCGATTATTATTGAGCATGCGCGCAGACACCAAAACACCTTGCTGACTGTCGATTAAGGCGATACTCGATGCCGGAGTCTTAGCTTGGCGACTAATATTGGCCACATCCCCCAAGCGAATAATTTGACCATAGTCGTCTACTTTTAACGGCACTTGGCGGATACGATTTTGCGAATCTAACTCACCAGATACTTCAACTAAGGCTCTAAATTGGCTGTTATTAACTTCACCGGCTGAAATTTTACTGTCGGCATTATTTAAAATAGCGGCAATACTGGCGGGAGTTAAATGCAATTGGCTGATTTTATTACCATCTAACTCAACTAAAATCTCTTCTTGTGGTGCGCCATATAGTTTAACAAAATCAGTGCCGCTGAGCAGCCTTAGACGGCTTTGTAATTCTTTAGCATAACGATTAAGAATATCGGCTCTTACAGGGCTATTATCTGCCCAAACAAGTCCTAAAATGGCGGTGTTGGCATAACCTAGTTGATCATCTAACACACTGTTTTGTGCTTCTATTGGCAACAAGGATTTACTGTCGGCGATGAGATCTCGAGCGCGTGACCACACAGGAGCCGTCTCTGTGACTGTGTCTTTTAACTCTAACTGGATAACCGAAATCCCTGGACGAGAAGTCGACTGGACTAGCTTTAAATCTTCTAAGCGGCGTAATTGATTCTCTAACACTTCAGTCACGAGTGCTTCAACCCGCTCTGCAGATGCACCAGGGTATTGAGTGATAACAGATGAAAATCGGTTAGTAATATGTGGATCTTCAGTGCGGGGTAGGCTTGAAATAGCACCTAATCCCGCAACAATTAATAATGCGATAAATAAACTGGTTAGGCGGCCATTTTCTAAAAATGCTTTAATCATAATGCCCCCGTTTTCTCAGCTTGAGCGAGAGTGACCTTCTGATTAACCACCAATTTATGTAATCCTTGTGACACAATTAAATCGCTTGGTTTTATGGCGCCTTGAATATACGCTTGTTGCTCATTGGTATAGATAATCTCTACATCGCGACGTTCAATGGTATAAAAACCTTGCTCAGCCTCAACTAAGGCCAACACGTTCCATAATCCGCGCACACCATCGGTTAATGCTGACATAGGCACCCAATAACCAGGTGCTAGCACGTCTTGTTGATACGCCAAATAAGCTATTTCGCCATTAATCACTCTGGCTGAGTCAGGCAAATGAATACGCAACTGAACCGTACGACTAATGGTATTGATCTCGGCACTAATACCGGCAATTTTAGCGGTAAAGGTTTGTTTACCTACACGGACATCTACCATCTGCTCGGCGGTTAACTGCTGTGCGATGTCTATGGGTACACCTATGTAAGCCAAAGGCTGACTGTTACCGACTAAGGTGAAAACCGGACTGCCTAGCGCAATCACTTCACCGACATTATGAAAACGTTGACTGATTTTTCCATTGAATGGGGCCAGTAAAGTTGATTTTTCAATTTTCAAATTGGTCGCACTTAAGCTGGCTTCTATACGCTTTTGGTTAGCTTGTAAGCTGATAACTTGTTGTTGGGTTTCATCGAGTTGCTGTTCAGACACATAGTTTTGTTGTTTCAATTTTTGAGTACGGACTAAGGTGCTTTTTGCTAAATCTATATCCGCTTGAGTTTGTAATAAACTGGCTTGTAATTGCTGCTTTTCTGCAGTTAATAAATCGGTATCCAGCTGCGCTAATATTTGTCCTTTACTCACCGTATCGCCACTATCAACCAGGATATTATTGAGTTTACCCGCAAGCTCAAAACCAATTCCGGTGGTATTGGCTGAGCGAATCGTACCCGTATAAGTTTGCATGTGCTGATAACGGTCGCTTAACGATAAAGGTTGTGACAATACCGTTTGATACTCAGTTGTTTGTGAATGCTCTTTTACCTCAGAGCCACAACCGCCTAATGCGATTAAGCTTAAACCTAGCGCCCAGTATCGAATGATTGGGGTGAATGTCTTTGACGCGTACATAAGTTTATTCCTTGCAAAGCAATATATTGTGCCAATGTTGATTTATCTTAAGGACCAGTGTTAATAACAATAAGCGAACTCATTAGCCAAAAAATATAATTTGTAATTTAAATGTTAACTAGACTCAGTAGTCTAGTTTTATAAAACTAGACTGTCCAGTCTATTTTTAGTTACTATAACGCTAAATAATGAGTAGTAAGCCCGACACTCAATTATGCTTAATGGGTTAATTTACGGAACCAACATGACAAAAAAAAACACATCGCTTAATAATATCGAACAGATTAGTTTGAGCCGCAGTGAACAAAAGCGTGCTCAAGTACTTGAGTCTGCGATTGACCTTTTTTGTCATCAGGGTTTTCCTAATACCAGCATGGATGAAGTAGCAAAACATGCCGGAGTATCAAAACAAACTGTTTACTCTCACTTTGGCTCCAAAGATGATTTGTTTGTATCTGCGATTGAGTCTAAATGTGTTGTACATCAACTCACTGGCGATGCCTTAATTGATGCAGCAAATCCACAACGGGTTATTTTGCAGTTTGCTCTGCAATTTGGTGAAATGATTGTTAGCAAAGAAAC
>NZ_PJAP01000554.1:0-4393 GCF_002836795.1 Shewanella sp. 11B5
TACCCATTAACAAAGTTATATTTACGGGCTAAAAAAATTTTTCAGAGGCTATATAAGCAGAGGATCTAAGGATGACCAGCAAAAAGCAGCCCGCTAACAAGACTCAAGCACTATCGGCTGACCCACTTTTCTTACAAGCTGAACACTTGGCTAAAGACTTTTCATTATTTCCTGCTCATAACAAGCAGAGTTTATCTGAAGAAGTGAAAGGATTATTAACAGAAGATTCCATTCAATCAAACTTGAAAAGTTTGGCATCTTTAGACGTTGACGGTTATGTCAATAAAGTTATCCAACCGACCTTGGATAAAAACCGCCCAGGCGCGAAGCGAATGATCGCGGACTTAAAAGGCAAGATTATTGCCGAAAGTCATATCGGACCGTTTTATCGTGCTGAAGTGGAACTTAATTTTGGTACTCGTACTCGCCGTATCGGTTTTATTGCGCAAGAGCGCACGACCGCAAACGGTGCATGGATGCCTGAACACCATCTTGCAGCATGTAAGGCAATCCGTCATTTCGCTGAATTGTCTATGCCTATTGTATATTTAATCGATACTCCTGGTGCAGATGCAGGGGAAATTGCTAATAGCCAAAATCAAGCGCATACCATTTCTAAAGCGATTGCTGAAAGTGCTAATGTTGATGTACCGACAGTCGGTATTGTGATTGGTGCAGGCTATTCTGGTGGTGCAATTCCATTAGCTGCAGCGAACATTCTATTATCTGTACGAGATGGTATTTTTAACACCATTCAACCACAAGGTTTGCAGAGCATTGCGCGTAAGTACAACTTGTCATGGCAGGAATGTGCTAAATCGGTAGGCGTGTCACCAGAAGAGTTGTATACCGCTGGGTGTATTGACGGCATTATCGATTTTACTCCATCAGATAAAGATGAGCGTCAGCATAATTTCCGTCGTGCGATTATCAGTTCTATTGAAGCCGTTGAACGTGCTGCAATGAACTTTGTACGCGAATCTACAGATTTAAGAGAGCATTATGATCGCAGTTTACAGCGTTATTTAGCGCCGTCGGCTAATCTGCTCACGCTTGAAAATAATACCCGCTTATCTGTCGCCAATAACCCAACGATGTACCACAATATTTTTGGTAGTGCATATCGTTATTTACGTTATTTGACCTTGCGTAGCCGCATTCATTCAATCTCACAAGAACAGTACGGTCGCTTATCAAAAGTGAGCGTGCCAGAAGGTGATTTGTTAGCGCGCATTAAGCAAGAACAGGAACGCGTGTTCCAGGCGTGGTTAACCAACCCTGATAAGCTCGTTTACGATGAAGAACTGAATAAACTTTGGGGTACATTCAGCGCTAAACGTAAAGACATCTCTGCAGAACGTAACGTGATTACACGTTTTATTTTGGGTGAACCAAAAGAGAACTATAAAAAAGCACGTAAAGCATTGTTATTTAACATTGGTTGGTCGTTATACCATCGCTGGAAAAGTAACGCCGCTAACAATTTCAATGGCTTAATTAAGCATTTAGAGTCACTGCCTAAGTCTACAACGCAAGCTCCATGGCCTGAGCTAAGCCAGCTTACCGTGTTGGATATTGTGGTTAATGACGAATTACGCGCAGACTTTATTTGGCAGTGTCATAACGTGCTTATTTTCAATGCGCTATATGACAATGTGGTAGGCAGCTTGGCATCAATTTCGAAAGAAGCCATGATGTCAAAAAGTTTGTCTCGTGAATCAGTGGATAAATTACTCCACAAATCAATTGATAACGCATTATCGACAAGCGACAAAGCTAACGACAAGAGCAAGTTCTATAAGTGGCTTAAATACTTTATGGATCAATCGAATCGTGCTGAATTGCTTACTCGTGTAGAGCAATGGAAGAGTGTGGGTTTCCCACAGTTAAACGATTCGTTATTTGTAATCTTAACTTATTTCTTCGAGCGTTTATTACCAGAGTACTTTGATAGCGAAGATGAACACGATAAGTACACCGGTACAATTAACCCTGTACGTATTGGTCGTCGTAAAGATTTTTGGAACCGTTTAACAATGGGTTACCAAGACTTACTGATCCAAAAAATACTTCGCGAAGAGAAAAAGCAAGGCAAGATGGGCTGGGAAAATATTATCAAACAGTTCTTTACTAAGTTTGATGAAATTGATGCCGACAAAATGTCAGCTAACATGCTTAACTTCCCTGGTTTCCGCTTATCGATTGAAGATGCTATTGATAAAAAGATCCGTCCTTGTGGTTTAATTACTGGTCTGGCTGACTTTAATAATAACGGCAGTAAGTTACGTGTTGGTGTTGCTGTTTCAAATACGGCATTCCAAGCGGGTGCATTTGATATGGCCAGTGCTGAGAAATTCAGTTCGCTATTAATTGAATGTGCTAAACGTAAATTGCCGGTTATTTGTTTTATCAGCTCTGGTGGTATGCAAACCAAAGAAGGTGCTGCGGCATTGTTTTCAATGGCGGTCGTGAATGACCGTATTACGCGCTTTATTCGTGATAACGAATTACCTGTATTGATGTTTGGTTTTGGTGACTGTACTGGTGGTGCTCAAGCCAGTTTTGTAACCCATCCTTTAGTGCAGACTTACTATCTTTCTGGTACCAACATGCCGTTTGCTGGTCAAATGGTAGTGCCTGCGTACTTACCATCTACAGCAACATTGTCGAACTACTTATCTAAAGTGCCAGGGGCAATGACTGGGTTAGTTCATAATCCATTTAGCGACACCTTAGACACTCAGTTGTCGGGTATTGATCCACTAATGCCATTACCGACAATTAATATAGAAGAAGTGATCAGCAAAGCGTTGTCGACTCTAGTGCCTGAAGTGATTGAGCTAGAAGACGTTATTGTACAAGACGATCCTCGTGCATTGATGAAGCCAATTAATAAAGTGCTGGTGCATGCTCGTGGTTGTACGGCAGTTAAACTGATTCGTAAAGCACATGACAACAACATTAATGTAGTGTTGGTGGCGTCAGATCCAGACATGACATCTGTTCCTGCAGATATGCTGAAAGACACTGATAAACTTGTGTGTATTGGCGGTAATACTTCAGATGAAAGTTACCTCAATGCTTACTCAGTATTGAAAGTCGCTGAGTATGAAAATGTTGATGCGTTGCACCCAGGTATTGGTTTCTTATCAGAAAGCCCACAGTTTGCGGCATTATGTGTTAACAATGGGGTCAACTTCGTTGGTCCTAGCGTGCATTCAATGACGACCATGGGTAACAAATCTAATGCTATCCATACTTCTCAAAAGCAAAATGTGCCGGTTGTTCCTGGTAGTCATGGTATTTTGACTAACGCAGAACAAGCTGTGAACGTAGCGTCTGAAATTGGTTATCCTGTGCTGTTAAAAGCGGTGCAAGGTGGTGGCGGTAAAGGTATTCAGGTCGTTAAACGCCCTGAGGATATGATTGGTTTCTTCCAGAAAACAGCGACAGAAGCCGCCGCGGCATTTGGTAATGGTGATTTGTATTTAGAAAAATACGTTACATCATTGCGTCATATTGAAGTGCAGTTACTGCGTGATAAGTTTGGCAATACTAAAGTATTGGGTATTCGCGACTGTTCAGTACAACGTAATAACCAGAAAGTGATTGAAGAGTCTGGTTCAACGATGTTGCCTGAAGAGCTCAAACAGCGTGTGATGGAATACACTCGTGCATTAGGTGATGCGACCGATTACATGGGTGCAGGTACCGTTGAGTTTATTTATAACTTAGATGCTAACGAAGTGTACTTCATGGAGATGAACACACGTCTTCAAGTTGAACATCCGGTTACTGAAGCGACATCTGGTATTGATATTGTAAGCGCGCAGTTTGATATTGCTGCGGGTCGTTCAATTGAAAATCTAGAACCCGTAGACCAAGGTTACGCCATGGAAGTGCGTGTGACTGCGGAAAAAGCGGCGCTTGATAGCCACGGTATTCTTCAGCTTATTCCTAATCCTGGTAAAATCACTGAATGTGTATTGCCTCAGCGTGACGATGTCGAAATTATTTCGATTGCAGCAGCAGGTAAGGAAGTATCACCATACTATGACAGCTTGATCGCACAGATCATTATACGTGGTACTGACCGTGCCGACGTTGTGTCTAAAATGTATGCGTATCTCGATAGCGTAGTGATTAAAGGTATTGCGACTAACATTCCATTGTTGAAGCTTATCCTTAAAGACCCAACCTTCAACGAAGGGGTATATGACACTAACTACTTGCCACGCTTAATGGCTGAGTTAGATATACCTGCACTGATTGCTGAAATGGAAGCGGCAGCAGAAGCACTTGAGGTTGATACTGAATCATTACGTGTTGGCGAAAGCAACGAGTTGAAAGTATTGGCTCAAGGCGCAGGTATTTTCTATACCTCTCCAGCACC
>NZ_PJAP01000555.1:0-4381 GCF_002836795.1 Shewanella sp. 11B5
CTGCTAAGGCAATTCGCCGCAGTTTATTAGCTGTAGCAGCAACAAGTGTCGCGACAACAGGCTTATTTTCTTCAGTAGCATTTGCTGCCGATGAACAGAAAGTTGAAAGAATCGAAGTCACCGGTTCTCGTATTCAACGTCAAGACATGGAATCTGCTTCTCCAGTAACCATCATTTCAGCTGAAGCTATTCGCGCAGAAGGTTTCACTTCAGTTGACCAACTACTTCAAGCCCAAACGTCAATGGCTGGTGCTGCTCTAGGTTCTAGCTCGAACAACGGTTCAGACGGTGTTGCGCAAGTTGACTTACGCGGTATGGGTTCACAACGTACGCTAGTACTATTAAATGGTCGTCGTATGGTTAACTCTGGTTCAGGTGCAGATAGCTCTGTCGATTTGAACTCTATCCCTGTATCGATGATATCTCGTGTTGAAATATTAAAAGATGGCGCATCAGCAGTATACGGTTCAGATGCTATCGCTGGTGTTGTTAACATCATTACTAAGAAAGATTTCGAAGGCTTTCAACTAGATCTTAACGGTAGTACTACCAGTGAAAGTGATGGTGAAACTGGCGAAATTAGTGGTTTATACGGCTTCAATACCGATGGTGGTAACTACACTATTGGTGCAGCGTATTCGAAACGCGAAAGTGTTATTCAGTCAGATCGTAGCTGGACAGAGCCTGGTGCAAGTTCATTTTTACCTACAGGTTCATTAGGCGGGAAAGTACGTAATGACGCTGGTGAATGGGTTGCTCGTTCTACAGGTTATGACTACACCACTAGCAGTTATTACCAAACACCAAACGAGCGTTACAGCTTGTTTGCTAATATGATCCAAGAATTAGACAACAATTTAGTGCTAACAGGCGACGTGCTTTACACTAAACGTAAGTCTGATCAGCAATTAGCTCCACAACCTGCTGACGTAATGTTAAACGTATGTGGTGCTCCAGGTGTTACTGCTGGTGCAGCATGTATTACACTTGATCAAGCGATGACAGACGGTGAAATTGCTGCTGATGATACTGGTCGTGTAAATTATCGTCGTCGTACTACCGATGCCGGTCCTCGTATTTATTCTCAAGACACTGATACTTTCCGTATCTCTGCTGCATTAGCGGGTGAGCTTGATATTAATACAGGCATGAACTGGGATATCGGTTATACCTATGGCAAAAACAAAGCTGATTCAAGTGTTGAGAACTCAATCAATGCAACCAATCTTAAGCAATCTGTTTATGCTAACCAAGATGCATGGTTCACAGGTGTTCCATTAACAGGTGAAATCGTTAATGACATTAGCTTCACTGATAATGCTGACGGCGGTAATGAGCAACATGTTGTTTCTGCTGGTCTAAATGGTGAGTTGTTTGATCTGAGTGCTGGTGCAGTTGCATTTGCTATTGGTGCTGAATACCGTTATGAAAGCGGTTTTTATAATCCAGACCCTGTAACAGTGGCTGGTGACAGTACTGCTGCACAGCAAGATGCTACAGACGGCGATTACAATGTATTGTCTGTATTCCAAGAAGTCAGCGTTCCTTTCACTGAAAAATTAACCGGTGAATTTGCACTGCGTTATGACGATTACTCAACATTCGGTAAAGCGTCTACTTGGAAAGTAGGTCTAACCTATGAAGCAACTGATGATTTGATGCTTCGTACTGTAGCGGCAACAGGTTTCCGTGCTCCAAGCATCAGTGAGTTATTTGGTGGTGACACTGGCTCTTACGACTACTTGGATGATCCATGGGGCAATGCTCAGGACCCACAGATTCTAGTTCGTTACACGTCTGATGATGATCTAAAAGCTGAAGAGTCTGACTCTTATACAGCTGGCTTAGTTTACTCACCAAACTATGTTGAAGGTCTATCGGTCACGCTTGATTACTGGCGCTTTAAAGTGTCAAATGCAATCACTCGTTTAGATGTTCAAGCTGGTTTAGAAGAATGTTTTGCTAATGCTTCAGCTGCAGCATGTGAAACCTTTAACATTGGTGCAAACGGTGATTTATCTAATCTTACTAACTCGTTAACAAACGTAGGTAGCCAAGACACTAGCGGTTTAGACTTCAACTTAGCTTATAACTTTGAAGCCTTGTCGTTAGATTGGAAAATCAGCAATGACACAACTTACTTGTTGAATTTCGAACAAGAAGACAATGATTACACCAACAAGATCGATGGTAACTTTGGTGCTTATGCAGAAGTTCGTAACAACTTCAGCATTCAAGCAGGTCAAGATAGCTGGAGTGTTAACTACTTCAACCGTTACATTGGCGAAATGGACGATCTAAATACAGGCGATAAAGTGGATGCGATTCTGTACCACAACTTAGCCGGTACTTATTATGTTACTGACATGATTACTCTAAGCGCTGGTGTGAAAAACATCACTGATGAAGAGCCATCAGGCGTATCGAATGGTAGTGATGGTGGTACAGTACCAGAAGTGTATGACACTATTGGTCGCCAGTACTACGGTGGCGTAACTGTTAAGTTCTAAATAACAGTTTAGTTAGTGAGCTAAACATCAGACAATGTGACAGTTACATTGTCTGACATAAAAAGGCCTACATTATTGTAGGCCTTTTTATTACGTTGATTTTAAGTCGCTAATAAAGCAAAGCATGGTTAGTGATTTAAGCGTAATTCATGTCGATGTTCTCGGCGGAATTTCTGTTCACAACCTGTGCAACGTTGTTCCGTTGGATCGGCGATTAAGCGGGGCGGTTCTATGTCCATTTCACAATCAGAGCAAAGACCATATAAACCCAATTCAAGCTGACAGTAAGCAGCATCTAGCTTCATGAACTTAGTGAAAATATCAGTATTGATTAGTTTGACTTGTGGCAAGTAATCAATCACTTTTCCAAGAGGGGTTTCCATCGAAATATGAGCAACTTCAGTAGCTTTTAATGAATCCTTTATAAGTAGCATTAACTCATGTCTCAAAATAAGTTCAAGATGTTGAAGTTTTTGCTGTATGTCCTGAGTGTTGTGCAACTGAAATAACCTTAACTGACAATGCCAATGTAGAATTTCTATTTTAGGCACAAATAAAGCAGACGTTATGATGAAGATCAATTCTCGATAAGATTTCTGCGATAAAAACATGAATAATAATTTATCATTTATTCATGTTAACAATCATTATTGTCTGTCTGGGCGTTAAGCTAGGGTTGATTGTCGCGTCAATATGGTGACTGAATCACTGTCGATTGAAGACTAAGAAACGCTTATGGTTGTGTAGCATTAACAGAGTTTATAACCTTGATGACACATTATCAAAAAGGTTAATTTAAGCCTAGATGTAAAGTTGGTGTGTTGTTGCAAGCTTATATAAGCGACCTGTGAGCATGCTTTAGAACCTTAACGATTTCTTCAGTTGTTTTGAACACTCGTAGCTCTCTAAATAGAGTATCCGCTTCAGGGTATTGACGGTTTAAGTAACTAAACCATTGTTTAATCCGTGAAGGATAATAGTCAGATTTACGACCATTAAGTTCTTTGTCGGTATAGGCCATAAGTAAGCTTAAGGTTTGTTGCCAACTAAATGGCGTCGCACCAGTTTTGATGGTATCGCCTAGATTAGGCAACGATATGGCTCCTCGACCAATCATTATACTGTCACAGCCAGTGACATCCATGCATCTCTGAGCATCAGCGGCATTCCAAATTTCTCCGTTAGCGATAACAGGAATTGGCAGGCGCTGTCTCACTTCAGTAATGTATTCCCAATATGCCGGAGGTTTATAACCATCGGTTTTACTGCGAGCATGAATAGCGAGCTCTGTTGCGCCAGCCTCATACACGGCTAAGGCGTTTTCCATAAATAACGATTTATCTTCGTAGCCTAAACGGATTTTAGCTGTAACAGGATGCTCAGAGGGTACTGCGTCGCGCATGGCTTTGACGATACTGTAAATATTCTCAGGATATTGGAGTAATACTGCGCCGCCTTTGCTTTTGTTGACAGTTTTAGCTGGGCAACCAAAATTTGCATCAACACCATTTGAGCCTAGCTCAATGGCTCTTATGGCATTTTGTGCCATCCACTCTGGTTCTTGTCCCAACAACTGAACACGTACAGGTGTTCCTGATGCGGTTAGCCCTTGATGAAGTAGCTCAGGACACAGTTTATAGAACACTTTATCTGGTATGAGTTGATTGACGACCCTGACAAATTCAGTCACAACCAGGTCAAATGGATTGATGGCAGATAATATTTCACGCATATGGTCATCAACCACACCTTCCATTGGAGCTAAAATAACGCGCACAGTACACCTTGCTGAAGTCAAAAGTGCGCTATTTTAGCGTGTTTATTATTTGATATCAGTACTAAATTACGATACGAGTTCTTTTGTCGATTAA
>NZ_PJAP01000221.1:0-11034 GCF_002836795.1 Shewanella sp. 11B5
CATAGATAGTCATTTACGCATGAGCTTTATTTCGTTTGAAAGTATTTTTATAACAATAAAATAGTACCAGCTATGGTGAATTGACTAAAGATTGATGTGAAGCGGTATCCGTAGCAACACAATAAACAACCTCAAGGATTGAGACTAGGCATCACAGTTCTCAATAGCAATATCTCAGTAGCTGTATTGATAAGCTCTACATTGGTTTTATCTTCATTTGATTATCGCTTGGGGGCGGAATATGAATTGGTTTAGTAACATGTCAATCTTTAAAAAGGTTGGATTGATTTTTGTGTTATCGGTTATTATTTTTGCCGTTAACCTTGGTATCAGCACTGTTGCGATTAATAAAAATCGTGACACCTTGTCTTTCATGGAAACCAAGGTGGCACACCGGGTTGAACTTGCAAATCAAAATGTCATTTATGTACAACGCTTAGATGAGTTATATACTCAAGCGGTATCGTTTGCAGATGAAGATTTACTTGAGAACGCCAATAAAACGTTTGTTTCACTTAACGATAATTTAACCGACTTATCAACTACCGATCAGCAAGAAACTGCAGTTTTATCGCAATTATCTAACAACCTCAATGAATACAATACCATGACACTATCATTGGCTAGAGGCATGCTTGATGGCACGATCGATATGGCAGATGTGGGACAAATTAGTCAGAAAAAAGCT
This sequence comes from Shewanella sp. 11B5, assembly GCF_002836795.1. NCBI lineage: Bacteria > Pseudomonadati > Pseudomonadota > Gammaproteobacteria > Alteromonadales > Shewanellaceae > Shewanella > Shewanella sp. 11B5. Next base: position 689 of record NZ_PJAP01000221.1, read on the forward strand.
AAGATTTTCGATAAACTGACCAACGGAATTACTGTTTATAAAGCCGACAAAGTGGATGAGTTTAGCTCTACCATTAAAGAAGCTGGCGACCGTTCAGAGCAAAGTTTATATCTTTCATTTAGCATCGGTATCGCATTATTGGTATTTATGGCACTTGCTACCATTTCTATTGCACGTGCCATCAGTGGTTCTGCTGGTGATGTGGCAAACTCATTGGGTGAGTTAGCAGATGGTAAAGGTAACTTACGCCACCAATTGACGGTTGCAGGTACTGATGAACTGGGGCAAGTATCGAGTAATTTTAACCGTTTTTTACGTTTATTAGCTGACTCTATTCAACGTGTAGTCAGTGTAACCAGTCCATTATTAGACAGTGCGTCATCGCTAAAAGAACGTATGGCTGTAGCGACTAAGGCAACCAAGCAACAAAGCCACGATGCTAAAGCCGTGCATATGTCGATGGAAGAAATGCGCCACTCGGTGAATGACATTTCACATAGTGCCCAGCAAGCGGCAGAAGCTGCGCAAGTTGCTGAACGAGAAGCGACGGAGGGCTTGGCTGTAGTACAACGTACAGTGAGAATTTCACAAGAACTTAACTCCGGTATTGAGCTGGCATCTAACTCCATTCATGAATTAGCCAAAGATACCGAAAGTGTTGGCTCTATTTTGAACGTAATTACCTCTATTGCAGATCAAACAAACTTATTGGCGTTAAATGCCGCTATTGAAGCAGCTAGAGCGGGTGAGCATGGGCGAGGTTTTGCCGTTGTTGCTGATGAAGTTCGTGCACTTGCTTCTAAAACGGCAGACGCGACTAAAGAAATTCGTGGTGTACTAGAGAAGCTTAAAATCGCAGCTGAATCATCGGTAAGTACTATGGATGTGGCGATTACTAAGTCATCAGAAAACGAGCGTTATGCTAAAGATACCGGTGAAGTATTAAGCTCAATTCAATCTAAAATTGTCAGTATTAATAGTATGAATACTCATATTGCTTCAGCCACTGAACAGCAATCTTTGGTTGCTGCACATGTGGCGAATAATGTGGTTGAAATGAATGCATCATTTGAACAAACATTGGGTATTCTTGCAGAAGTGCAGGGCATTTCAGAAGGATTAGATGGTTTTGCTAATGAGCTTAACCACGCTACCTCACAGTTTAAATTGTAATATTGCTGACAATTCAGATCCAAATGTGAGTGGTACACCATAAAAAAACGCACAGAGAAATCTGTGCGTTTTTTATTTTATCCCGAACCAAAAAGCCTTCTGCTCCGCAGTGTTTATCCTCTCTGCCTGACGACATATGTTGCACATAAACAGTTTCTGGCTGTTTGCTGCATTGTTAGCCGCCATTTTTGAATTATTTAGCGTATTATAAAGCCAATTTTTGTGGGGGAAAATTGCCTCCAGCCTGCGTTTGTTTTACTTTATTTAAATTGAATAAATAGACGTTATTTTTTCATCCGTATTTTGCTTCTTTGTCACTGCAATGTGAGCTGTTTGGAAAAGGATTATCATGCCAAGCTTGATTAGAATCGTGTTAATTAATACCCACCTACCAGGTGTGGTCGAACTGTTATTAAATGGTCACACTAATATTTGTGGTACCAATGCCTCTGGTAAAACAACCTTACAACGGTTAGTGCCGGTATTTTATGGCGAGTACCCTAGCCGTGTTGTGCCGTCAACGCGTGACAGTTTCGAACGTTGGTATTTACCCCATGACTCAAGCTACATTATCTATGAATATCAAAAAGATGATGGTTTACTTTATCAAGCGGTTTTAGCATCAGCGGGTGACGGTAAAGGGGTAAACTACCGCTTTATTGGCCGTGCTTTTGAGTTAGAGCATTATATTAAGTCGCGTAATGGCGACACCATCATTTGTCATTCAATGGCAGAGTTGGGCCGTGAAGTAAAACGCGATGGCGTAGTCCATACAAACTTGTTAAACACTCGAGAGTTTCGAGCGATCATCCAGAATGATCGTAGCTTATTAAATACCGGCAGTAACCGCAATGAGCTGCGTACTTACGCGCGTCAGTTCTCGTTGTGTGACGGTGAACATAGCTTGCGTCATATCGAAAAACTCGCCAAAGCAGTGCACTCGAAAGAGGGCAAAATGGAAACGGTTAAATCAATGATCGCAGCCATTTTAGAAGAAGATGGGGTAAACCCACCGACGTCTAGACTGAATCCGCAACGAGTAGAAACGTGGATCCGTGAAAGTCAGCTGGTGCAAGGTTTTGAACAAATCCGCCCCGAATACGAAAAGCTCGAACAAGAATTTAATCAGTTATTAAGTGCAGAGTTACGCTTAGCCAGTTTATCGCGCGGTTATCGCGCTGACGAAATCTTAGAAGCTGAGCGTCAAGATCGTAACCAAACTCATGGTAAAGAACTAAACCTCAAGTTGCGCTTATTAGATGATGAGTGGAAAGATGTTCGTGATGAGTTAAACCAGGAATTATCTGCTGCTAAAGGTGACGCTGGCAAGTTTGAAGATGAACTTAATGCCATTGAAGACCAGCATGCTGCCTTTTTAGATGCCGACATTGAACAAGCCAAAGCTGATTTAGATAATTTGCCTAATTGGCGCAGTGATGTTGAAAACCTTAACGAGCGTCATAAATTACAAACCGAAAAACACCAAGATATTGAAGCCGCCTTTAATGCCCGCCGTAGTAAAATTGCTGAGCAATTACATCGCGAACTTGAAACGCTACATCTTGAGCAAGACACCCAACGTGAAGCGCGTGATAAGCAACGTGAGCTTGCCAATGACGATATCGCTAAACTAGAGCTGCAATGGCGTGAACAAACTGATGCTGGTAAAGCTAAATTTAGCGAACAAGAATATCAACTTAAATTAACCGCTGCCGAGCTTAAGCATCAAGTTGATGGTGTGACTTACACCGAAGATGAAAAAATGCGCTTAGCGATTTTCGATGAGCGTATAAGTCTAGCTGATGAAGAGCAAGAAACCTGTAATCAAAAGGTCGATCGTTTAACCACAGAAGAGCGTAAACAACGGGCCAAGCGCGACCAAGCTAACGAAGCGCTGCGTATATCCAGCATTCGCGTTAGTGACCGAGAAAATGCCAAAGAAGAACTGCACCATATGTTGTTCCCACAGTCGCATACCTTATTGGAGTTTTTGCGTAAAGAAGCCCACGGTTGGGAGCACACCTTTGGTAAAGTTATCGCGCCAGAGTTGTTGCATCGCAGCGATCTACACCCAAGCCTAACCAAAGACAGCAGTGAAGCATTATTTGGGGTTAACCTCGATCTTAAAGCCATTGATGTACCGGAGTATGCCGCTACAGAGCAAGATTTACGTATTCGTTTAGCCAAAGCAGAAGAAGCACTGAAAAGTGCGCAAGAAATGCATGCCGAAGCGGAAGATCAACTGGTTGCTATGAATACGGCGCTCGATAGCATCACCCGCGAACTGACCTTTGCCCGTACAGCGTACAAAAATAGCCGTGAAGATTTACGCCGCCTATTTGATGAAAAGCGTAACGAACAACAAAAAATCAATCAAGCTGTGGCAGATCGTAAAGCCGATTCGAGCAAGCGATTAGTACAACTTGATAATGAACTTAAGATGCTTAGCAATCAGCACCTTGGTTGGTTAAGCGAGCAAAAAGAGCAGGCGCTTGAAGCGCGCATGGAAAAAAATGCCTATTGGCAAGAAGTGGTCGGCGCCATTGATAATCAATTAGGCCAGATTAAAGCCAATATTGAACAACGCCGTGCAAATGCAAAAACCGAGCAAAAAGCAGGTGAAACCTGGTACAAAAATGAGCTTAAGTCGCGTGGTGTTGATGAAGGCACCATCTTGGCGCTTAAAAAACAGATCCGCGATCTTGAAGCCTGCATCAGTAATGCAGAACAACGCCGCAGTGAAGTGCTGCGTTTTGATGATTGGTATCAACATACCTGGCTTGTTCGAAAGCCTAAAGTGCAAACTCAATTAACTGATGTTAAGCGCGCTACGCTGGAGTTGGAGCAACTGCTAAAAGCGAAAACGGCAGAAATAAAACACCGAAGAGACAGCTTAGAAACCGAACGTAAAGCCTGTGATGCAGCCCAAGTAGAGGCGTCTGAAAACCTCACTAAGCTGCGTGCAGTGATGCGCAAGTTAGCTGAGCTCAAATTGCCAGCTAATAACGATGAAGCGATGGGCAGCATTGGCGAGCGTTTGCGCCAAGGCGAAGATTTATTGCTAAAGCGTGACTACTTAATGGGTTCTGTTAAACAATATGTTGAACACTTTGACTCGGTCATTGCCAGTAAATCAGGTTCAAGTTTGGCCGAATTTTGGGAGCGGGCCCGTGATGAGTCTAGCTTTGTTAACGACAAAGGTATTCGTCTACTCGACTATCGCAAGTTAGTCCCACAGCTTGAGCAGTTATTGAATGTGATGGTGCCGCAATCGTTAATGGCGATCCGCGAACAAGGGCGTATTTTTGGTATCGACTTAACCGCATTCTATGACGTGTTAACCGATATTGACCGCCGTATTGCCAGCCAAAGCGCGCGTATTACCCGTGAAGTGGGTGAAGAATTATTCCTCGAAGGAGTATCAGAATCGGCTGTGCGAATTCGCTCTCGCATCAGCGAACTGGAGTTTTGGCCTGAACTTGAAGTGTTTGTTAAAGCCTTTAAAGCGTGGAAAGCAGATGGTTTCAGCCAACTACCGGACGAGCATTACACTAACTCAATGCGCCGTGCATTAGACATTATTGGCCGCGCAGCATTAACCGGCGGTATTGCGAAACTGTTAGAAATCGAACTGCGTTTAAAAGAAGGTAACAGCGACTTAATTATTCGTACCGACCGTCAGTTAAACGAGTCTTCAAGTCATGGTATGGCTTACCTTATTTTATGTAAGTTTTTATTGGCCTTCACCCGTTTATTGCGCGGCAAAGCCAATGTCACTATCCATTGGCCAATTGATGAGTTAGGTACGCTACATCACACTAACGTGAAGAAAATCTTCGATGCCTGTGAGAACAACAATATCAGTGTATTAGGGGCTTTCCCAAATCCAGAATCTGAAGTGCTAAGTCTATTTGCTAACCGTTACATCATTAATAAGCAAACTAAAAAGCTGCAGGTCGTTAAACCTAAAGCCAACCCGTTAGCGGCCCGTTTATCGCAACGTAACACTAAAACCGAAATGCCTACGGCGGAAATGACTCGCGCTGAAACTGCTAAGGAGCACATCTAATGTCTGAATCGACTGAAACTACCTTAGTTGGTACTGGCGCATTAATAGAGCAATTGTTGCGTGGTGAGTTTATTTGCCGAGTGACCAATGAAGATGGTTGGCGGGCATTAAAAAACAACAGCACTCGCGACAGAGTTGAAACCTACCTTAACCAAATTAATCGCACCATTGCCAGTGCTGGTGAGGGTGAAGTCTTTTTTTGCGGTTATTTGCAGCTAGGCGAGGTTGAGCGCAAAGTTATTTCATCGCAATTTAAAGATATTTGCTCAGGACTTATTCCATTAGTGGAATGGCTGGTATTAGTGCAAGAAGCCAGTGGTCAAGATGCTCCGCTGAGCGAAGGCGCGCCGATCCGCTTAACCGATTTACAAGCGCGTATTGAAGACACGCCAGCCTTTAGAGAGCAACTCACTAAGTTGAGCCATTACCGATTATTCGGTTCAAGCAGTACTAACGTTGACGGCCAAATTAAGTTGGTGTTTAAGCGCTTAGTGGAACTGGGTTATTTAACCAAACCCAATAGTGAAAAACAGATTTATATCGCCACGGGTAAGTTAGATTATCTATACGAAGTTATCCGCTTTATTGATGAGACCGAAGGCTTAAGTCTTGAGGCTCAGGCAGAAACCGCGACCCAAAGGGACTTGATATGAGCAGTAACTTACACCAAGCTGGGGTAAAGCTGCTCAAACAACTTGGGCGCCATGCCGATGTTGTCATGGATGCATATTTGGCTGGGTCGATTAACGATACAGCCCATGATGCTGGCGTTATCGAAAAACTGAAAAAAAGTGGCATTTTATGGCGACCAGAACCGGATCAAGAACTGCGCTTAAAGCGTTCGGTGCGGGCATTATTGGAAGAAGCATTAAGCGACGAACGTAATCGACAGATTGATGCCAACGTCGGTTCGGCGCTAGCGACAATAAAAACGTTAGCCGATCATTATAAAGAGGCGCGCCGTGATGTGGATTTCAGTGCTGCGGAAGCCTATTTAGCCGATTTAAATGAACATGTGTACAGCTTTACCGACAGTTTACGTTATTCAATTCGGGTGTTATGGAGCCGAATTAACAACGAATTTGGTTATGTTGGGACTATAAGTGCCAAAATTCGCGAAAACGAGTTAGCCCAAAGCCAGGTGTCAGAGCTGCTAAACGGCTTAGAAATGTTTCAATTTAGCGAGTTAGGTGAAATTGCTGGCGATATTCGTGAATTGCGCCGTTTATTGATGACCAGCTTGCAAGAAACCTTAAGTCAATGTACTCAAGAGTTGAGTATTGTCCAAGCGAGATTGTATGAGTTACTTGGACGATTTAGGCAAATACAAGGGCGCACCCGATTACTAAAAGGTTGGTTACTGCACACCAACATGCATCCTGATTATCAACCTGAAAACCATGTAGTGCATAAAGCGGTGCCGATATTATTTAATTGTGCTGAAGCGCTGATAGCCCCTGCAAGTGTTGATGTGTCAAACCCTCATCACGAACTAGAGCTGATGGGGTTAGTGGCACAAGTTAAAGCCATTAGTCGCGACTCGTTACCTGCGGTACTGCGTGAGCACAACGTGACCTTTGAAATGGGCGACAGTGAGGATTTCGATATCCCTGAAAATCCCCTTAAAATAGCCGTGGATGAATATTTTTGTGAAGTGATTGATTCTGGTTTACGTCAATCGGCATTAAGCTATTTGCAAGAGAAGCAATTAACATGGGATGCCGAAAGTTGGCTTTATCAAGTCATTGGCGGTTATGAAGGTTTAGCCGATGAGCATAAAAATTACTTTGAGCTTGAACCGATAGGTAAACCTGATCCGGTTTATAGCGGTAACTTTATCATTAACGATGTTGAGTTATGGCTAGCCTAAGCAAAAGACAGTTACAGCTAATGGAACACGCGGCAAAGCAGCGCTTGCCGCGAGTGAAGTTCACTGCCGATTGGAACAAGTTGTATCAGTTGTGGCAAATAGGTGAGACCGATGGAACTGACAAATACTTGTATTTGACTGCAAACGATTATGTTTTACTGCGTAACATGGCCCAAATTGATTCGGGCTTAGATATTCTGGCCCTTGATTTTGATGTGCCCCGCCAACAGATGTCACAACTTAGCGCTAATGAAAAATACGCTAACATCAGCCCTGAAGCTGACTATGTATTAATTAAGCTAGCGCCTAGTTTATCTCAAGACCAAGTGACTGATTTAGCGCCAGGTTCCGTTGCCGATTTATTATCTGTACATAATTGTTCACTGCGATTAAAGGTCGACAGTGCGATTGCGCTTTGTCAGCAACTCAATCTAACGAACCTCATCGTGGTAGAGAACCTCGACAGTTTTGATCACTTTTTTGCTAATTCATTTACCCCAGATTTACAGGCCATCATTAATAACTGTATGGTGTTATACCGTGGTAGTCATGACTATTCGCCAGCAGGTCGAAAGCGTTTTTTACACTTACTTCAACCACTCAACATCAATGTAATTAGCTTTACTGACCTTGATCCTGCAGGATTAATGATTGCTAATAGCCTTGAGTCTTGCAGCAGCATTATAGTGCCGCAACTTGCGCTAGCGTCGCCTGATAAGTTATTAGCGTTAGCCCAGACAAATTCGACGGATGATTTTCATAAACAACACAAGCAATGGGCTTACCTTAATAACTTACATCGAGATGCACATTCTGGCGAACAATCAAAGTCTCTATCTGCTTATCAATCTTCCTCTCAATCAATAAAATACAGCTCGCAGTGGTTAGCGTTAGTGCAATGGCTCGGACAACATTGCGTGAGCATTAAACAACAACATATGTTAGCCAAATCCATGTCACTGACGTTGCTTAATATCCACTGTTCAGAATAAAACCACTCTTAATAATAAAACCACTGTGCAGAATAAAAAAACACTACGCTGATTGAGCCAGCTAACCCCATTTATTAAACAGAGTCGAGCTCACTTAATCAGCAAGTAAAACCTTCAAATTGATTGTTACTCTCGTTGTCGGCTTGATTTTAATGCTATACGCACAAATTTTAGCTGTTTTCGTAGTAAATCTGTCACTGGTTATACCATCGTTAATGATTAACTAAGTATATAATCTGTTGTTATTTCTAACTTTTATATTGCACGCTTGTTAAGCGTCGATTAAGTAATCACTTTTGTTCATAAGGTGATTGAAATATATTGCGCTATGTCTCAGTATTTCAGCGCTCGAAAAGAATAAACACCAGGATTGGTATAACAATAATTAGCAACAGAAGTTGCCATTTCGAAGGGAAATTTATAGATGACAAAATCACTTTCAGCACGGATCTTTATCGGTCTGTTTTTTGGGGTTCTGCTTGGTAGTATTGTGCAGTTTTTACTGGCAGATAATGCTTTTTTTGGTGGCACGTTAGTTAGCCTAGCCAGTGGTGTTGGCACCATGTTCGTCAATATGATTATGATGCTAGTGGTTCCACTGGTGTTTGTGAGTATTGTGTGCGGTGTGTGTGAGTTACAAGATTTAAAAAGCTTTGGCCGTTTAGGGGGTAAAACCTTTGGGTTTTATATTATTAATACCATGGTAGCGATTTTAGCTGCTTTTACCGTCGCAATGATATTTGAGCCCGGTAAAGGCGTGGATATGTCGAGCAACGGTTCGCTGGATATTACCGCCACAGAACTGCCTGATTTAATGTCGTTAATTGTGAGTATTGTACCAAACAACCCGTTTTCAGCCTTTACCTCTGGCAATATGTTGCAAGTGATTTTTATGGCGCTATTAATGGGCGGTGTCATTAAATCAATGGGGCAATCGGTTGAGGGAGCAGTTAAAGGGTTTCAAACCGCCAATAAAATCATGATGCGTTTAATTTCAGTGGTAATGAGTTTAGCGCCATACGGTGTATTCGCCTTAATGTTTAAATTAGGCGCAACCTTAGAGCCTGAAATTTTTGTCAGTGTAGTTGAATATTTAGTGCTTATTTTGGCTTTATTATTGATTTGGATTTTTATCGTATACCCATATTCTGTTAGCCTGTTCACTCCAATTTCAGCGAAAACTTTCAGAGATAAAACTCAAGAACAAATTCTATTCTCATTGTCTACTGCTAGCTCAAACGCCACTATTCCGGTAACTATGCGTACCCTTACTGACAAGCTAGGTGTGAGTCAAGCTGTGGCTGGTTTTGGTGTGCCACTGGGCGCGACCATGAACATGGGCGGGGTGTCGATTTATATTACCATTGCAATCTTCTTTGTCGCGAATGCCTTTGGTATGCCAATCAGTAATGATCAAATTCCATCGTTATTGTTCAGCGTATTTTTACTGTCGGTGGGTGCTGGTGGTGTTCCTGGTGGTGGGATGGTGATGATTGGGGTATTGATTTACCAATTAGGCTTACCAGCAGAGGCATTTGTGATTGTTGCGGCATTAGACCGTATTATTGATATGGTATTAACCTCATGTAATGTGGTCGGTGATACTGCGGTACTAACCATTGTTGATCAAACTGAGCAAGCGCATCAGCTTGAGGCTGCAAAAGCTGCAGCTGAGAAAGTATAAGATTCGCTTAGCAGTATGAATAAAATGGCCTGCTATGCAGGCCATTTTTTATGTCTAAGGTTTAAGGCCTTATGTTTAAGGTCATATGCTTAAGGCTTTAAATTGACGAATCTGTTACAGGGTCGTTGTGTCGAAAATAGTAGATGCTATCTATGCTGCATTTTATTTTCTATCTTAGTCATCAGCTTGAATGTCGTCTTTTCTAAATCATCTAAACCTCGATGAGCAACCAGTTCATAAGAGCGGTTAATATAGCGATAAGCTTGTGGGTAGTTGAACTCAATCACCTCAAGTTCTGCCAATTCATTCAGCGCCTGTGTTTGTCCTATGGGATAGTTCATCATTTGATGATATTCAATGGCTTTTTTAAACTGCTCTCTGGCTTCATCATTACGACCTATGCGCTGGTTTATCATGCCCGCAAGCTGTGAAATATAGCCCAATGTTAGCCAATCTTTCACTTTAGCAGCATTGGTTTTGGCAATGGTAAGTACACCTAATGCTTGTTCTATTCTGTCGGTTTCGGTGTAGCTTTGCGCTAATAACAATCTTAGTCTG
>NZ_PJAP01000556.1:0-4377 GCF_002836795.1 Shewanella sp. 11B5
GTAAAACCGCTTTGGGTAAATATTGGTTTATCCATTGGCCGGCAATACTGCCGACAAGTCCGCCAGCAATCATGATGGCAATAATCGACCAATCGAACTCAAACCCTTTACTTGAAAGTAATGAGTAATATTTAGCAAAACCGACCAGTGAGTTCATTGAAATAATCAGTAAGCTGGTACCAATCGCCAGCGACATTTCAATGCCGCCAAGTAACACCAGTGCAGGCACAATTAAAAAACCACCACCTACACCCACAAAACCGGTGACAACCCCAACCGCTAATCCTTGCGCCAAGATTTTAGCAATATTCAGTTTGCCCGCTTTATAGCGGCTAGATTGATTTCGCCACATCATCACCGCGCCGATGAGCATCAAAATGACAAACACAGTAAGTTGTATGTCGCTACTAAAAAAGCTGCTTAGCCATGCGCCTAAATAGGTGCCTGCCATGCCCGGTAAACCAAACAAAAGCACATGAGGCCAAGAGACCTTTTTATGCTTAATAAAGCCCATACTGCTGATTAAACTGATGGCACCCACAATGCACAATGACGAAGCGATAGCTAATTGGGGTTGCATTCCAATAAGGTAAAGCAACACCGGAACGGTAAGAATGGAGCCACCAGACCCTAATACACTGAGCACTAAACCAATTAATAATGCGCCAATGATTGCTTGTATCATCATGATTACTCTTAAGCTTAAAGCAGGTTAATTGGGATTTTTAAATACACAGTGCCGTTATCTTCAGGCGCAGGCATTTGCCCTGCGCGAATATTGATTTGAATCGCGGGCAATATCAGCCTGGGCATGGGCAATGTGGCGTCTCGTTGTTGACGAAGCGTCACAAAAGTAGATTTGATCATTGTGTCATTCACATGGATATTGTGCTGTTTCTGTTGGATAACTTGAGTTTTAAATTGATGTCCGCGCCCTTCAGTAGGGTAGTCATGACACACATAGATATCAGTGCTTTCTGGTAGGGTAAATAATGTTTGAATTGAATCGTACAAAGTATTGGCATCCCCACCGGGGAAATCGCATCTGGCGGTACCCACGTCGGGCATAAAAATGGTGTCTCCAACAAAGGCGGCCTGCTCATTAATAATATAAGCAAGATCAGCCGGAGTGTGACCCGGTGTGTGCATAACACGAATGGTCATATTACCGACTTGTAACAGCTCATTATGTTTAAATAGATGATCAAATTGGCTACCGTTAGGCAAGAAGCTAGCGTCTAGGTTAAATACCTTTTTAAAGGTCTGTTGTACTTTGGTGATGTGCTCGCCAATACCAATTTGGCCACCAATTTTGTCACGTAAATAACTGGCAGCAGATAAATGATCGGCATGAGCATGGGTTTCAAGTATCCATTTTACGGTTAGCTCTTGACGTTCAATCCAATGTAAAACCCGATTAGCATTTCGTGTGTCTGTTCGACCTGATTTATAATCAAAGTCTAAAACAGGGTCAATAATGACAGCAAACGATGTTGTATTATCAGCAACGACATAAGTGAACGTTTCACTGTCTTCATCTAAAAATTCATGGACACTAAATGTTGAAATCATCACAAGCTCCTGTTAAATAGTGCTCAGGGACTAAGCGTCCCTGAGCTTGCCACGTGTTAAAGAGACTTCTTACTGAAATACCAATCTACGTAATCGTAGCCTTGGGATAATCGTGCTTTAGCGTCAGCAGTAGTTGCTGGCGGTGGCACTATAACGTCATCGCCAGGTTGCCAGTTTTCTGGAGTCGCAACGCCATTGGCATCACTGGTTTGCAGCGCTTTTACTAATCGAACAAATTCATCTATAGAACGACCATTACTCATTGGATAATACACCATGGCTCGTAACACACCTTCGGGATCGATAATAAAGGTTGCGCGAACGGCAGATGTGTCGCTCGCACCGGGTTGGATCATGCCGTAAGCTTTAGCCACTTCCATTGATAAGTCGGAAATAATCGGGAAGGTAATGTCAACGCCAAAGTTTTCTTCAATGTTACGTACCCAAGCGATGTGAGAATGAACACTGTCGATGGATAAACCTAATAATTCTGTGTTGATGTGAGCAAATTCTTCAGCTCGTTGAGCAAACCCAATAAACTCAGTAGTACAAACAGGGGTAAAATCTGCAGGATGAGAGAACAACACTAGCCACTTGCCTTTATAATCTGTAAGTGAACGCATGCCATGTGTTGTTTTTGCATTAAACGCAGGGGCTGGGCGGTTTAATTGCGGGAAAGAAACAATAGAGTCAGTCATGTTATTACTCCAATAATGATTAAGTTAAGTTAGCGTTAATCTGTAAAATAGATTGCAAGCATACTTAATAATAGCAATAGCTAGGCCAATATCGGTTAGATGATAATAAACAACCTGATTCAATTTAAGCATTTGATTTTAAAATAAAAAATCATTTCGTGATTAGTTGCTAGATAGCTTTTTACATGAGCCACACTATAAGTCATGTTTTGTCCGTGTCATAAATGGCACAAAAGACAAAAATGACCACGTTAACTGTCACAATCACTAAACCGACTAAGCAATATTGGTGTTACTAGTAAGGTTTTTGAGCGTGTAATCAACAAGTCTGTGCATAAAGCCACATTAGATGAATAAAAAAACAGAGCTGATTTCGGTAAAAATTATATTTAACCGTTAGCAATGTGAAGCGGGTCTTGATTATGCTTGTGAAGCGTATACCGCAAAGTGATTTAGGTTTATATTTTCGTAAACAAATACATGACTTATAAAGAGTAAATCGCAATGGAATTGGCCAAGCTTTCACGTATCAGTATGAAACACTTGATCACTTTGCATGTGATGCTTGAAACCCTCAGTGTCACAGCCTGTGCTGAACGGTTATGTCTAAGCCCATCGTCGGTGAGTAAAACCTTAAGTCAGCTAAGAGAAAGTTTGCATGATGAATTATTCTATCGTCATGGCAATTCACTCATCGCCACTGCATTAGCACGACGACTAGGCCCAAGTGTTAAGCAGATGATTAATGATATGAATCAGATCATGAACCAGGATGTATTCAAGCCACAACATTATCAAGGTAGCTTTTCGCTGGCGATGCGCGAAAGCACATTTGAGTTATTAGCCGCCACATTAACGGCTCATATTCTCAACTTAGCGCCCAATATCCATATCGATATTTACAATAAAGACAACATCGGCTTTGACGGCTTAGTAAAGGGTTCGTTGGATTTTATTCTTTTGCCACATGACTTAAGCCAACCAACCAATATCGATGAAGACTTAGTCTGGGAAACCTTAATCAACGATGAAATGGTCTGCCTAATGAGTGCTAGCCATCCATTGGCTTCACAGCAGACTATTAGCCTTGATGACTACTTAAATTTCAGCCATATCGGCATAACAGATACTGATTTGAGCACACCATTTTTTGATATTTTACTGGCACAGCAATCAAAAAAACGGGCGATACCGATTTCGGTACCTGACTTTGGCAGCGCAGCGTTAATGTGCCATCACAGTGAACTGCTATTTACCTGTTCGCGCCACTGGGCCTCAATAGCCAAGCAAGCCCAAGGATTACTGATCAAACCGTTACCGATCGATTATGGCAAAGTTGCTTATAGCCTTGTGTGGCATCGGCAAAGTATGAACGATCCTGCTCATCGCTGGCTGTATGAACAAATATTGCTTTGTAGTCGTTAACCGCACCAATACGATTTTATGTATTGATTAAATGGTACTTTATCATCGGATTTATTTAGCATTAAATCGAAGCAAAGCCGTGTTAGCCATTTATTCAACCTCAGTTACCTATAGATGTTACCTATAGATGTTACCTATAGAAGTTACCGATAGACGCTAAATATAGGTGCTAAATATAGCGATTAGATATACAGAGATTAGATGTACAGCGACGGTAAGACGATATTGGTTACTCCTCGCTGAGTAAGTTGATTTGCTAAACGCGCTATATCCGCTTGAGTACATTGTGGCCATGTAGAGCCTATGCCTTTAACACCATGATGATGAAACGCATTTAACTTCACCCGAGTCTCTGTGGGGAGGTTGGATAAATACCCGCCCAGGGCGTCAACATCATTCTCATAATCCGTGATGCCGGGAATGTGTAACAGTCTTACTTCATACAATTTATTGTGCTGAGTCAGTAACTCGATTGACGTAAATACCGGCTGGTTATCACGCCCTGTGATGTAATGATGGGTATCTTGTTGCCATGCTTTTAAATCAACCATTGCGCCATCTAAAAATGGCAGTAGCTTATGCCAACCTGTTGAGCTCAAGCTGCCATTGGTGTCGAGCATGCAACTTAGATGCGATAAATGTTCTGAGGACTTTATCGCACTAAAAAGCTCAATAATAAAAG
>NZ_PJAP01000557.1:0-4370 GCF_002836795.1 Shewanella sp. 11B5
TCAGCAAAGAACTTTGATAGCTAATCCACCCAAAGAGGTTTCTCTATATTTAGAGTTCATATCCTTACCTGTTTCCATCATTGTTTCGATGACTTTATCAAGAGACACGAGAGGATCTGAAGAACGACGTAGTGCCATACGTGCAGAGTTAATCGCTTTTACTGCGTTAATTCCATTACGTTCAATGCAAGGTATTTGCACCCTTCCAGATACAGGGTCGCAAGTCAGTCCCAGGTTGTGTTCCATACCAATTTCTGCAGCGATACATACTTGTTCAGGACTACCACCCAATAACTCAACAAGCCCAGCAGCAGCCATTGAACAGGCAACTCCAACCTCTCCTTGGCAGCCAACTTCCGCTCCTGAAATGGAAGCATTCTGTTTAAATAACCCACCAATAGCCCCAGATGCCGCCAGAAAACGCATATAGTCTTTCTCGGTAACTCTATGGATAAACTTGTCGTAATAAGCAATTACTGCTGGGACAATACCGCAAGCCCCATTAGTAGGTGCTGTGACAACTCGGCCTCCAGATGCATTTTCTTCGCTCACTGCAAAAGCAAACATATTGACCCAATCAATAACAGCCATAGGGTCATTAGATGTAGATTCAGAAGCCACAAGTTGTTGGCAAAGCGCAGCAGCACGACGAGGGATCCGCATTGGTCCTGGTAGTACCCCTTGGGTATTCATACCGCGATCCATAGATTCACGCATCGTTTTCCAGATATGAGTAAACTGAGCTTGAATATTACCGTCTGGGCGCAGCGATTTTTCATTCTCTAACACTAAAGAGCTAATCGATAATCCTTCAGTTTTACAATGTTTAATCAATTCTTCAGCTGTAGAATATTCATAAGGAACTTTTACTAACTGTTCCTCCTGTTTGCCGAAATTTTCTTCATCAACAATGAATCCGCCTCCGATAGAATAGTAAGTCTTGGAGAGCACTTTCTCGTTTTCTATCCATGCGTGGATTTGCATGCCATTTTCATGCAGTTTCAAATTTGTATTATGGAAGTGGATGCTTTTATTATAAGGGAAGGACACCGTATGACAGTGCATGCCTACAGGAAGCCTTTCACTTTTCTCCAGCCGTGCAATAAAACTGGGGATACTTTCGATATCGACATCTTCCGGTAGATTACCCGCTAGACCCATAATAATGGCTATATCTGTGTTGTGACCCTTTCCTGTGAGTGACAGTGCGCCATATAAATCAACAGTAATTCTAGTGATTTCTCGAAGCTTGCTTTTCGAACGTAACTCATCGATAAACTCTTTTCCTGCTTTCATTGGTCCGCCGGTATGAGAGCTTGAAGGTCCAATACCCACTTTATAAATATCGAAAACACTAATCATATTGATTCCTTTGCAAAAGCTTCTATACCTAGAAGCTTTTGTCATAGTTTATGAATGGATAGAGCTGTTAAAATATGTCGTAAAGAACAGAGCTGATAGCAGCTAAGCCGCATATAACCGTAAAAATTTGAACAGGAAGTGATGTTTTATACTTAGCCATTGCAGGAACTTTATGCATCGCAAAAACGGGCATTAAAAATAGAATCGCAGCAATCATTGGAGCGCCCACTGCCTCAATCATGCCTAAAATACTTGGGTTAACGATAGCAACCACCCATGTAGACAGCACAATGAAAGCAAGTGATGCTTTTTCAATGATATTTACTGAAGCAGTCGTCCGGCACTTAATAACCCCAACCAGACCTTCGTGCGCACCAAGGAAGTGGCCAAAATAACTGGAGGTAATTGCTGTAAACGCCACAATAGGACCCATTAGAGAAATCATTGGAGATTCATGTTCATTGGCCAGGTAAGACAGGATAGAAATATTTTGTTCTTTAGCTAATAGTAGCTGTTCCGGTGACAAAGATAGCACCACTGAAAATACAAAGAACATAACAAATCCCATCAACATCAACGCAGCACCACCTGTAATAGCGTCAGTTTTTTCTACTGCATTTTGGCCATACTTCCGACGTTGCTCTTTCGTGAACTGACTGATGATAGGGCTATGATTAAACGAAAAGACAATAAGAGGAATCGATAGCCAAATAATCGATGGCATAGATGACCATTCAGGCGAGACTTCCATCATCGAAGTATTCCAGTCTGGGATTAGATAAATCGATAGTGCCAGCAACAGAAACACTAATGGATAAACTAGAATAGAAGTGACTTTCAGCATAAGTTCTCTACCAAAAACGACACCGCCCGTCATTGCCAGAATCAATCCTCCAGATAATATCCAGCGTGGAATTGAAGCTATACCCATCTGGTTTACCATAAAGGAATCTACGGTATTAGTGATCCCCACCCCGTAAATTAGAACGATAGGAAAGATAGCAAAAAAATAGGCAAAGGAAATCAGGTTGGCACCTGTTTTACCAAAGTGCTCCTCAACTGTGTCGGTAATATTCGATTCAGGTTTCGTTGACGATAACACAAACCGAGCCAGAGACTTATGGGCGAACCATGTCATAGGAGCTGCAATTAAAGCTAAAATAACGAGAGGCCAAAAACCACCTGCTCCAGCTTTAATAGGAAGAAAAAGAACTCCCGCACCCACAGCCGTGCCAAAAAGAGAAAGGCACCAAGTAAAATCTTGATAGTTAAATCGACTCTGATCTACAGGTAAGAAGGAGTCATTTGTTAATGTTCTTGAGCTCATATTAATACACTCACTATATTGATAATAATTGATTCGACAACGGTTCTGTCTCAGATTTACCCATAGGAACTGAATCATATGGCTCTTGTTCTGCAAATATTACGGAATCCCGTTCAGTTCAGAATAATGTGCTCTGAATCAACTATCTTTGCATGCCAGTCCAATGTGTAACTTCTAATTTCATTACCACTTTTTGTTACGTTCTAAACTCGCGAATATACTTATAAATAGCATGACGAGTTATTCCTAGCCGTTCTGCAACCGTGTTTGTTGCCTCTTTAAGTTCGAAAATTCCGTTTTCAAACAGCAGTTTGGTTATGGCTTTATTTTTCCCTTTCAAGTTGATTTTTTCGTCGTTTTCAACTTGAATAATTGCGTTCTCAAGTGCTTTTTCAATTAATTCACTTGGAGATGAACTAAAGTTCTCATTAACACCGATTGAAGCGCTTGCCGTCTCGGGCATTAATGTTTTAATGATTTCGGTAAATGGGTAGGATAAGTTGGCATTAACACAAAATAATCCTATTGGTTTTTCATTCTCCCCAGCGAGTACACATGTTGTAGATTTCAGTAAAGATCCGTCTTTGATTCTAGTGAAATAGCTTTTGGGTGTCGCATCTCCTGTTTTCTCAAAAGCGCGAAGCATTTTCAGACCCATATCGGTAATCGGTGAACCTACGGTTCGGCCGGTATGATGTCCGTTGACAATTTTAACGACGGAATGCTCGAAGCTTTCGAATGAATGGACCACCACTTCACAATGAGGCCCTATAAATTCCGCTACGGTTTCTGCCAAGCGGAAATTGGATTTCATAAATTCTTTGTCTTTATCTGTAAACACAATATTGAATGATTTGTATGCGTTCATAGTCATGTAAATACCACTAAAGTTAACTAAAATTGGTCTTAATTGACCATTTATATACTTTTAATGCAATTAATCGTTCGAGCTGATAAGACGTATAAGACAATAATGGTCAGATTGAGTCAATAAGATAGTTACATATAGTTAATTTTTGTGAGGTGTATTGCTATTTTTATGTGTGTAATGCTTGTTTTAGTTACATCTAGTTAACTTTAGCTTGGTGTACATAAAAATATTAACTCGAAAGAATACGGTGATATAAAGTTAAAAAAATTTAACAGGCTTGATCTTGACCAATACCGAGCCTAAGACAGACAAAAGTGATCAAGCAAACCCTGGAAGGCTATTTCTATCGATTTTATTGAGCGGATAAATTTTGATCAGATTTATTGTGAATCTACATCTCTTTAGAGGAACAACAATCAAGTGCCGTTATTGGGAGTAAGTCGTTGTTTAAGGTGTGTGTAATCTCACCTGTTTGGGCTAAATTATCTTAAACCTTATTTAGTTAACTGTTATGCTTGCAAAAGTATCCTTGTTTTTGAGAGTCCGATGGATAAATCTGCTTTTTTAGATGCGATGAATATTACTCGCTGGCTCAGTGCCGATAAACCGTTAAAGCCTTACTTAGTGTTGCATGATCTCGATGCCGACTTATCTGATCAAATGTTTATTCATGATGTACTGCGTTTATTAAACGTTGATATTGATCAGTGCGAGTTTGATTGTGAAATGATCAAAGGGCCGCAGGTGATATGGGATATGCGTAAGACAAAAGTTCGTCCTCGCGTTGCTTGGGTTGTAAGTGCGCCGCTA
>NZ_PJAP01000558.1:0-4350 GCF_002836795.1 Shewanella sp. 11B5
TAAAGAGACAGCCATTGCGCCCAAAACGCAGAGATTTAAAAACCGTCAGCCATATGGACGATATCGTTTCCACTTGTTTAATGATAAACCCGAAAATGAAAGCATCATTTGTGATCACTCAATGCCCAAGTTTACCTAACCAGGCAAGCAGAATTACTGAAGCAAAAGATGTCTGTCGTACTTATGATATTAATGTATTAGATGCCGTTAACTACTGTCGTAATATTTACGACGACAGCGAAGAATCAGGCTTATCTGTATTTGAGTTAGAACCCCAAGGTAAAGCTGCTGATGAAATGCGCAGTATTGCCTGTGAATTACTCGATATTACTGATGCAAAGCAACTCATTGAACAGCGCAATACTGCATCGAACGTGACCACGATGAGAGGAAATTATGGGACTAGCCGATCTCAAGAAAAACGCTTCGTTATGTAAAAGCACCAATAACATTGCAGTATCAATTGATGACTTTATTGCTGCAGCCGATTTATATGCTGCTGGTCAAAACCGTCCTCAACATGAGGAAAAGCAAACGCTAATGACAAGCGATGCAGATAAGCAAAACAATATAATCGATTTTTTACAGCGTAAATATCCACAGCATGTAGAGCCAATAAAATCGGTCAATAAAAGTAAACAGCAACCTTATAGACGTTGTACCTATACCTTAAGTGAAACGGCAATAAGCCAGCTTACATTATTAAGTCAGCAGGGAGGAATAGCAAAATCAAAACTGATCAGGCAGTTGATTTCACAATATTTTAGTCTATCTCCACAACAACAAAAACGGTTAGATGTTAGCTTTACAGACCAATAGTTAACTTTGCAGACAGATAGTGAATTGAACATAATTTTTACCAAACACAACGACAACCACTTTATCCCCGCCCTTTCACTGGCAGTAAATATAAGACTAATATTTGCTAGCCAGTGCTTTTATTTATCTAAAACTCCAACCTACACACTAGGCAAACTACGTTTTCACTTATCACTCTCATTGCTATTTAGTTTTTCCTAAAGCTTGAATTTACTCACAAACTGCCCCATTAAATACTCATGGAATGAAACAGCCAGCGAATGAAATAAACAAGTCATATTAAACATTGCAAGCTCAGATAATACATAAGCTTAAAATATCAATCTTGACGCCCTCTTCGACTACCAGGACACTTCTATGATCGCGATTGTAATATTGCTCGTTATATCAATAACAGCTGTGGCATGGATTGTCAGTAGCCAATGGCGTCTCAACCGTCAACGTAACATTATCACCAGCAAACCATTCCCCACTCAATGGCGTCATATATTAAAAAAGCGTTTTCCTTATTTCAAAGCCATGCCGACGGATTTGCAACTTCAACTCAAAAAGCATATTCAGATATTCATTAATGAGAAACAATTTGTCGGTTGTGACGGGTTCGAAATCAACGACGAAGTAAAAGTAACAATTGCAGCCCAAGCTTGTTTGTTATTACTCAATCGTAAAACTAACTATTACCCAAAACTGAAACAAATTTTAGTCTATCCAAGCGCGTTTATCGTTAAGAAAAACCGCACGGATCTCGCGGGAGTACAATCAAGCCAACGTAATGTGTTGCTGGGAGAATCTTGGGAATATGGTAAAGTCGTATTGTCATGGAACAGCACTATAGAAGGCGCAGCCGACCCGTTTGATGGTAGCAATGTTGTGATACACGAATTCGCTCACCAGCTTGATCAAGAAGATGGACCGGCTAATGGTGCACCACCACTGCGCGATATTACTTCGTATCGCTCATGGTCTAGCACATTGGGGCAAGAATTTAAGCAACTTCAGTATTGCGCTCAACAACATATCCCGTCATTATTTAACTATTACGGCGCGACCAATCCGGCGGAGTTTTTTGCTGTGATAAGTGAAACGTTTTTTGAACGACCCGTGGAGTTTTACCAACAGCATCAACAATTGTATAAAGAATTAAGCCAGTTTTATCAGCTAGACCCAATAAATTGGCATTAGAAAAGTATTAAAACGCATAATAATAATTTACTAAATAAACAGGAATACTATGCAATCAATCATTCACCGACTCGGTTTTATCGCCGTGTTAATGACGACAGTGGCTGCCTTCGATTTACATGCAACTGAAGCCGAAGAATCAACACTTGAACAGAGCCAAACTGAGCAAAAAAACAAACAAATTAGTCAGCAAGTGAGCTCCGAAAGCGAAGCGATTATAAAAGACATTAGCCAAAAAAATGAGTTAATTGATAGCCAAGGCTTATCAGAAAAAGACAGCCAAGAAGTCAGCGCTTTGTTAAATCTATTACATGAAAGTGCAGCTGCTGCTGACTGGACCACTTATTTTAGCCTTTATCATCCACAAGCGGTGTTTATTGGTACCGATGATTCAGAGCGTTGGAATATGGTTGAGTTTGAACATTATGCCAAACCCACTAAAGGCTGGCGTTACGATTTAAAGTCGCGTCACTTATTACAAATTGACGATACGATTGTATTTGACGAGCAGCTCTATAGCCCAGCATATGGCGTGAGCCGGGGTACTGGTGCGTTGGTACAAACCTCTGAAGGATGGAAAATAGCGCAATACCATTTGAGTTTTCCAATTCCAAACGATAAAGCCAAACGAATTACCAGCTTAATCATGCAATAGCAGTTAAACAATATGGTGGCCATCGTCGAGTATGATGACCACCATAATAGAGAATAGTTAGCTATTCTCTAGACCGATTGTATTGAATGGGAAATATTCAATACCCATCCTATGTCATCGACACCCCAAAACACACATTAGCGAGCTCACTAAAGTGTGTGAAACTGTCGAAATCCTCTTGCTCAAAACGACGTCCAGTACCCTGCCTATCGGCATAAAATAATCCCAACACTTTCTGTCCAACAAAGAGCGGCGCTAATAAAAAGCCATTTTGAGAAAAGCGTTCAACGAGTACATCATCAATTTGAACTTTGCATTCTTTACTGGTGGGTGCATTTACCCACACACTCTTTTTTTGCCCAATACATTGAGTAAAAACGGATCGTGGATCGTCTAGTTCAATCACAAAGGCTTGTTTTAATAATTCAGCGCCATCACCCATCATCACCCTTGGTTGTAATAATTTACGACTTGGAGAGAGTAACAATACACCACACCTATCTAAACCAACGCCGGTTAACATTCCTTCCAATGTGGTGTGCATTATTTGATTAAAATCAGTTTTAACCACGGCATAATGGGTTAATTGTCTCAATTTACTTAACTGATAACCTTGATTGGTTTGCCTTATCTCAGTGAGCTCAATTGGAGCATCGACATGCTCTAATACGTCTGCGGTATTAGGCAAATAAGACACTATGGCTTTGGCACCATATTCAATGGCTAATTTATGGGTTATTTCGCTGCAATCGATAAACTTTTCAGTAAATTCATCCACACTGATGTCTAACATTTCTGCGGCTTGAGATAGGCGTTTGTGCAGCTCTTCAGCGTTAACTTTAGGCTGTGACACGATTTCTGATAACTTATCGGCTAAAAAAATACAACGGATCTCAGGCATGCGCTCGTCTGGCTGTGCTAAAGACTTAATCAGTACTTCACCTAAGCCCCAGCTTCTGGCAATGCTTTGGGTCAGCTGGGTAAAAGAGGTACCTAGTTCAGTTCGAATTAATGAGTTTTGTTCAATTTTATCGTCAGTCGCTAACAACTTTTTATCAAGCTGTTCGGTTAATTCACCGCCCATGCTCCAAAAAGCACTTTCACCTATTCGATACAATAACGAGGCAATAAACACCTCTTCACGTAGCGATTCTCCACGGTCGCTCATCATCATTCTAGCGAGCATCGCCGCCTGAAAAGATTGCGCCATCAGTTTTAATAAACGTTGATAGACACTTTCGCTCAGGTGCTTATTTTCAAGTAAACTGGTGAGTAGTTTTGCGGTAATGCATATGTTGCGAATTGTATCAAAACCTAATACAACCGCTGCACGGCTTACGGTCGAAACAGGATTAATACCTTTATTGTAAGTGGCGCTGTTTGCCACTCGCAAAATACGCGAGGTGAGTGCATTGTCGTGCATGACACTTCGACCTAACAAAGATAACGAAGACACATCGTCTTTTGCCAACTTTTCTAAATCACGCACTGTTGAACATAATGCAGGCATTTCTTGATCACTAATCCGCTTGGTCCAGTAATCAGCCCCTTTTTGTTGAGTCATCGCCTTCAAAAATTAACCTAAATATAACAAACATTGTTTTTAGTATACTCAATTTCATCACGGTGTCTTGTAGATATTGCTATTCGCTTAAGCTAGCTCACGTATCAAAGTAAAACAATAATACTCATAT
>NZ_PJAP01000559.1:0-4265 GCF_002836795.1 Shewanella sp. 11B5
AGTCGCACGGATAATTTCAGCTTGCTCTTTACCTTGCGCACGGTGCTCTTTCGCCACAGCTTGACGTTCAGCACGCATACGTTGGTAAATACTAGTACTGACATTAGCAGGTAAGTTAATTTGCTTTACACGCACATCAACCACTTCAATACCTAGATTCTCGGCACTTTCAGAAGCATTTTCTAATGCATCGGTTTGCAATTCATCACGCTTACCTGAAACAATTTCTTTGATTGTGCGACGACCAAATTCAGTACGTAAATCGTTGCTAATTTTGGCTTGTAATAAGCTTTCTGCATTGGCTTTAATACCGCCATTAGTAGAAAGATAGTACTTTTCAAAATCACGAATACGCCACTTAACATAAGAGTCGACCATTAAGTCTTTCTTTTCAGAAGTCACAAAACGATCCGCAGCACCATCCAATGTCTGGATGCGAGAATCCAAATATCGAACTTTATCTACCAAGGGCAATTTAAAGTGAAGGCCTGGTGCAAAAACAGTTGTTGCGCCATCTTCTTTAAGCACTTTACCGAAACGTGCAACAATCGCGCGTTCACCTTCGCTTACCACCATCAAAGAGGAAAAGCTCACCCCTAAAATGATCACGAGAATGATCAGAGCTAATCTACCCATTGTTAGTTCCTCCCTTGGCGAATACGATCTTCGCGGCTGAGACGACCATCAGTCGGCATGCTAGTAATCGGCGTATCAACACCACTACTAGAAACAGAATTGATGTGACGTTCTACCTCAGGTTCTACTTGATTGCGCAGACTCTTAGAAGAATCCATCAACTTATCCAAAGGTAAATACATCAGATTGCCGCTATTCTTAGTGTCGATAAGTACTTTATTAGTATCAGCCAACACCGATTGCATCGCATCAATGTATAAACGATTTCGGGTTACACCTGGAGCAGCTTTATACTCAGGTAATAACTTCTCAAATCGAGCGACTTTACCTCTAGCTTCAAGAACTTCACGCTCTTTGTAAGCACTAGCTTGTTGTGCCATACGTTCGACAGTACCACGCGCTTTAGGTTCGATTTCACGAGCATAAGCTTCAGCTTCGCGAATAAAACGCTGTTCATCTTCCTGAGCAGAGATTGCATCATCAAATGCATCTTTGACTTCTTCAGGAGGACGAGCTGGTAAAAAGTTAACGTCACGAATTTGTAAGCCTAGTTTATACGGTTCAATAATACGCTCTAACTCAGTCCAAGTGTCACGACGAATAGCATCACGACCAGTGGTTAAAATGTCATCCATACGATTATGACCAATGACATAACGTAACGCACTATCTGTCGCTTCACGTAAACTCGAATTGGCATCAACAGCACTGTACAGATATGAATAAGCATCTGATACGCTGTATTGAACCACAAGTTCAACATTCACGATGTTTTCATCAGATGTCAGCATTCTGCCAGACGCAGGAATCGAACGGAACGTTTCCACATCAACCATTGTCACTTCGTCAATAAAAGTGGCTTTCCAATGTAAACCGGAACTCACTTCACCGATGTGTTGACCAAAACGGAGTAACACTCCACGCTCAGCTTCTTTGACCGTATATAAGCCAGACAATGCCCAAATAACTAAGGCAATCAAGGCAATTACAATCAGTAAAGATGAATTAAATGGCTGACCAGTGGCGCTACCGCCCCCCTTGCCACCAAAGCGTTTTGATAGGTTACGAAATACTTCGTCAAGATCTGGTGGCCCTTTATCGTTACCACCTTTATTTCCCCAAGGGTCTTTATTTCCCTTGTTACCGGGCTCATTCCAAGCCATTTAGCACTCCATAATTGGATGAAATAAATGAGATTAACAAGTGACGTCTACTTCTGAAGGTTCAAAAATAAATGCCTCTAATTCCCCCTGACTCTGTTTAGCTAACCGGCGCCAATTGGCGTCCGATAAACGAACAGATAAAATACAGTTCCCCAGATCGTCATACTCTTTCTGCTGTATTGCATCCAGTCGATAAAACTGGCCAAGATAATGTCCTGCTGATGCAGGTATTTTCAATGTAAGCTCGCAAATCACTTCACCGATTAATTCGGTTATCGCTTTCAGCAGCAAATCAAATCCAATGCGTTTTTGCGCAGAGACCCAAACCCTCTCAGGTTTACCGTCTTCATCGTAATCGATACGAGGCGCGAAATCTTCAAGTAAATCTATCTTATTGCATACAATCAATTGAGTGATTTCATCTGCATCAATTTCTTCCAATACTTTTTGTACTTGGTCAAAATTTTCAGTCATATTGTCATCAGCACAATCAACGACATGCAAAAGAATTTCAGCTTGTCGAGTTTCTTGTAATGTGGCTTTAAATGCTGCGACGAGATCATGAGGTAAATGACGAATAAACCCAACTGTATCCGCTAAAATGACCGCACCATCAGGTAACGATAATTTACGCAGTGTCGGATCTAATGTTGCAAATAACTGATCAGCAGCATAAACATCCGATGACGTTAGTGCATTAAATAATGTCGATTTACCCGCATTTGTATAACCTACTAAAGACACAGTCGCTAAATCACTGCGCTTACGAGCTCGTCGGCTTTGCTCGCGTTGTTTATCTACTTTGTCGAGGCGACGATTGATATTCTTGATCCGGCCTCGTAATAAACGTCGGTCTGTTTCAAGCTGGGTCTCACCCGGCCCTCGCATCCCGATACCACCTTTTTGTCGCTCTAAATGAGTCCAACCACGAATTAGGCGTGTCGACATGTGGCGCAATTGCGCTAGCTCCACTTGCATCTTGCCTTCATGAGTTCTCGCTCGTTGAGCAAAAATATCAAGAATCAACGTAGTTCGATCTAAGACTCGGCACTGACACACCACTTCAAGATTACGTTCTTGAGCAGGACTTAATGCATGATTAAAAATCACTACATTGGCTTCAGTAGCAGCGACCATAGCAGCAAGTTCTTCTGCTTTGCCGGAACCAATAAAAAACTTTCGGTCCGGCGAGCGTCTGCTGCCAGTAATCACTCCAACAGAGCGAGCACCAGCAGATTCAACTAACAACTGTAATTCAATTAGATCTTCACGACGCTCTTCGTCTGAAAAGTCTATATGAACCAATACAGCTGTTTCACCCGCTTCATAACGATCAAACAAAAATTATATTCCTTTTCAAATTATTCAGCATCGCTTTCTTCACCATGGGCAGTACCCTGGTGAGCAGAAACATTAAATGGGCGTGCTGGTACAACTGTTGAAATAGCGTGTTTGTAAACCATTTGGCTTACAGTATTTTTCAACAAGATAACAAATTGATCAAATGACTCAACTTGGCCTTGTAATTTAATACCATTCACTAAATAGATAGAGACTGGTACACGCTCTCGACGCAATGCGTTCAAAAATGGGTCTTGTAAAGATTGCCCCTTAGCCATTTCAATTTCCTTTTTTATTTTAAAATATGTTGAATTAAGTTTTATTGTTTAGTTTTAGTATTATACAGCAACAGCTAATAAGCTAGCGGCTTTGTCGCATAAGCGTAACTAAATTCCCTTCTACACCACTTTCAAGCCACTGTAAATCTGGCCAGCTCCTCAACCATGTTAATTGACGTTTAGCCAATTGCCTAGTAGCTGCGGTAGCTTTTTCGACCATTGTCGCATGATCAAATTCATTATCTAAGTACTGCCAGCACTGTCTGTAACCAACACAACGCATTGATGGTAGCTCTAAATGCAAATCATCACGCGCTTTCAAACGCGCAACTTCTTCGATAAAACCTTGCTCTAACATGATATTAAAACGCTTAGCGATTAACTCATGTAAAACTTTTCGATCGTTTGGTGCAATAGCAAATTGCACTACATCATACGGCAAAGCGGCTGACTTAGTTTGTGTCAATTCAGTCATTGTTTTGCCACTGATCCGATAAACCTCTAATGCTCTGGACAACCGTTGTGGATCGTTTGGATGAATTCTTTCTCCAGCAACAGGGTCTATGTTACATAATTCTTGATGCAGCGCTTCCCAACCCTCGGTTTGCGCTTGCGCTAATATTTGTTGCCTAATGGCTTCATCAGCACTAGGTAATGGTGATAAGCCTTCTAACAATGCCTTAAAGTACATCATGGTACCACCCACGAGTAAAGGGGTCTTACCACGGCTAATGATGTCTTCTATAGCCAATAATGCATCACGGCGAAAATCTGCCGCTGAATAACTTTCGCTAGGGTCAAGAATATCAATTAATTTATGCGGAGCCATTTCCAGTTCTTCAGCACT
>NZ_PJAP01000560.1:0-4328 GCF_002836795.1 Shewanella sp. 11B5
ACGATATACCGACGTTAAGTCACTGACTTGATGTATGGCCGATAATGGGATCATTAAACTCGTTCGACTAGGGAAGTTAACGATGACTTTTATCCATTGACCTACTATGACGTCTTCAATGTTACTGGCATCAATGTTTACTCTAACTTGATGTTGATGAGTTAACGGATCGGCAAATTGATAGACGTTAATATCATTAGAAATGATTTTATCGCCATTGAACAACTGAACGCTTACTTGTTCTTGTTTTTGCACCTGAGCCACATCTTGCTGAGGAATTTGAAATACAGCTCTAAGGTGTTGAGTGTCGTAGCCAGAGAACAAAGCTTGGCCGTAAGATATGGTTTCACCTTGTTCGATAAATCGCTGGGTCATTCGGCCACTAAAAGGTGCGCTTACTACAGTGTAATTTAAACTTTCTTTAGCCTTTATTAACTGTGCTTGAGCGGCACTGACTGCTTGTTTGCTGGATTTTGCTTTGGCAGTGGCTTCATCCATCGCACCTTTTGATATGGCGCCCTTGGGAAATAATGTTTTATAACGAAGATATTGTGCTTGTGCTTCACTGTTTAGCGCCTCAGCTTTAGCTAGATCCGCTTCTGCCCCCGCGTATCCTGCACCTTGCTCTTTATTGGTAATCTCCAATAATGCAGCGCCCTGTGGGACGAGGTCATTTACATCAAAATGGATATTGATTATCCGCCCTGAGGTTTGTGCAGAAATTGTTGCCGCTTTAATAGCTTCAATTTTTGCATCATAAATACGCGGCTGATATTGATCCGAATATACTAGTTTTAATGTTGCAACATCAGAGGCTTGCGCTGTATAAGATACTATTGTGGCTAGTACTGTTGTTGCGAGAATGGTGCCGAAGAATAAATTATTAGATAAGCGAGACATAGTGATAGCCTAAGTTGAAGTCTATAAGAAAATTCTAATGGACTTTGCACTGTTAAGCAACCGATATATTGTAAAATCGTATAGATTAGAACCCTATGATATAAATGGCATAAAAAAACCGCCAATTAACAATAAAAGGCGGCTTGGTTGGAAACTTTTAGCCCGTGGTGAGCGGACTAAAAAAGGGTAAATACTGCTAATTAAAAACTGTAGTTATATTG
Source organism: Shewanella sp. 11B5 (assembly GCF_002836795.1). NCBI lineage: Bacteria > Pseudomonadati > Pseudomonadota > Gammaproteobacteria > Alteromonadales > Shewanellaceae > Shewanella > Shewanella sp. 11B5. Next base: position 1,122 of record NZ_PJAP01000560.1, read on the forward strand.
TACTGAGTAGTAGACAGCATTCGAACGCGTTTGTGCTGAAATCTCACTGTTGTAGCCAGGCACTTGAGCAAGAAGGTTACTATTTTCTAGTACAGTAACATCTTCTCCGCGTACAAAAGCGATACCTAAATCAACGCTTGATTTTGCATTTAAATCGTAACTCACACCCGCGGTGTACCAAGTACGATCAGAATCAGGTATTGATAATGATGAATGCTGATTAACTACGCCCTGATCGGTTGCGACACCTGCGCGTAAAGTCCAGTCTTGAGTGAGGTTATAAGTAGCGCCTAGGCTTAAGAACCACGAATCTTTCCAGTGGTATTCTTTTAAATCTGCTTGGTCGACACCATTGGCACCATCTTTAACCACGATTTTGTCGAATGCACTCCAATTGGTCCACTGTGCTGTGTAATGCACAGCAAACTTATCCGTTAGTTGGTGGAAACCGGCAAACTGAGCAATATCAGCGATAGGAATATCAATTTCATTGTATTCAGTGTAAAGATAATTTACATCACCTTTGGCGGTAAGTTTTGGACTAATACGGTAACTTAAGCCAAAGCGATTATCTGGATTAACTTCATACACAACACCAACAATCCCACCTAAAGCCCAACCATCAGCATCAACATCTACTAGGCTGCCAATTTGTGGGTTATCGCTAGTACGTGTCAGGGTTCCACTACCGTAAACGGCATCAACACCAAAACCAAAACTAAACTGATCATTCACACGGTAAGACATACTGGTATTGAAGTTGATAGTAACAACTTCTGTGTTACCTAATAAATCTACTGGAGGCGGAAGAGGTACAGCATTGCCACTAATGGTAGGGGTTCTGTTTGCCAAGTCACCTAAATCGGTGCCAGTGCCGTAGTTACTAAATACCGCAACACCAAACGCCATTTTGTCGTTAATTGGATTGATGTAATAAAAATTGGGGATAACTTTTGCTTCTGCAGCCTTATGCTCACTACCAAAAGCAACGTCTTGTCCGGCAAAATTGCCTTCTACATCAGATACTGATACATCAATATCTGCATAAACAACACCTAAAGATAGCGCTGTTTCATCAAAAAGGGCCATAGCTGCGGGGTTACGAGATAGAACCGATGCGTTGTCAGCAATAACGGCATCACCCGCCATTGCACGACCAATACCAGTAGCAGATTGGCTGTTTAACTGAAAACCAGCAGCGGATGCTTGTGCACTGAGTAAGCCTACCGCGGTAGCAATGAGGGTCTTGTGGAATTTATTCATTATTATGTCTCATTTATTATTACCGTTTTGCACAAAGTTTATTCACTTCAAGCATTTGACGGCCAAAATTTTAGGCATATTAGGTAAGTGTGACTAATGTAACAACTCCGACCAGATGTTAGTTGTTGTTAACATTAAGTTAATTCTTGTTTTTAATGGTGAAGTAGGTGTTTGATAGCATGGCAGTATATGTAAATTTATCAGCAGTTCTAGACAACCATTACTGTGCAGTTAGTTTAAGTTAAAGTTTATTCATAGTGGATTTAAGACACTAACAACATGAGGATTATCGAAGCTTGTGAGGTAATGCGATTGTTTTAACACTCGATTGTTTTAAATTCGATTATAAGATTAATAGCTCAACCTCTACAATTACAGCGGTTGAGCTATTAAAATGACAAACATAGCCTTTTATTTGAGTTTATTGTGTTTTTAAAGATTCACGGAAATCAGCAAAGTCGCCGATAGTTTTCGGTGTTGGTGGTGATATTTTACTGACGATGACCCCCACGAATATTGCGAAAACAAATCCAGGGACGATTTCATATAATTCAAAAATACCGCCAGTCAGTTGTTTCCAAACGACAACGGTTAAAGCACCCACTAGAATGGTTGATATTGCACCATTACGGCTATAACCTTGCCAAAATAGTGACAATAACACCACGGGACCAAACGCAGCGCCAAACCCAGCCCATGCATAACTGACGAGTCCTAACACGCTGCTTTCAGGATTAAGCGCAACAACGCCTGCGACTAGGGCAATGGCAATAACGCCAATACGGCCTACTAACATCAGTTCTTTGCTACTGGCTTGTGGACGTAACCATTTAAGGTAAAAGTCTTCCGTGATGACACTAGAACAAACCAGTAATTGTGAATCAATAGTACTCATGATGGCAGACAAAATAGCGGCAATCAGCAAACCACCAATCCATGGATTAAAAGCGGCATGGGCTAAATGAATAAATACTGTTTCTGAGTTCTCAAGTGGCTCAGCAGCAAAATAAAGGCTACCGGCAATACCGGTGGCTAAGGCGCCGACTAACGACACTATCATCCAGCTCATGGCTATTCGACGGGACAGTACTAAATCTTTTGGGCTGCCGATAGCCATAAAACGAGACAAAATATGCGGTTGACCGAAATAGCCTAATCCCCACGCCAAGAGAGACACGAGTCCAATGACGGTAGTATTTTCGTTTATAAATGACAACATGACAGGATCAATTTGTTCAAAACTTGCTTGAGTGTCGGGTTGGCTGAAAATTGCAATGGGTACAATTAATAATGCAATTAACATTAAGCAGCCTTGAAAAAAATCGGTCCAGCTGACGGCAAAGAATCCACCTACGAAGGTATAAGACACAATAATGAATGAACCGATCAGTAAGGCGAGGTTGTAATCGAGGCCGAATACTTTTTCAAATAATATCGCGCCGCCCACCATGCCTGAAGAAGCATAGAAAGTGAAAAAGATCAGGATCGTTAATGCCGAAACCAATTTTAATAGTCCATGAGAGTCATTAAAACGGTTTTCAAAAAAATCGGGTAACGTCAAAGAATTATTAGCAACTTGGGTATAAATTCGCAGTCGTTTTGCAACAAATAACCAATTAAGCCACGCACCAAAAACTAATCCAAATCCAATCCAGGCTTCACCTAAACCACTTAAATACACCGCTCCAGGTAAGCCTAATAACAACCAACCAGACATATCTGATGCGCCAACACTTAACGCTGTTACTGCGGGCCCCATTTTGCGACCACCGAGAATGTAATCATCAACCGTGTCTGTTTTACGATAAGCCCAGTAACCAATGCCCATCATTAAGGCAAGGTATCCGATAAAGGTAATGATGATTGGTGTTTGAATTTCCATATTGCTTCCAAGTGATTATTTTTATGGTCGATATGCTAGCAGAAGTTCGATCTAGTTCACAC
>NZ_PJAP01000561.1:0-4313 GCF_002836795.1 Shewanella sp. 11B5
CCAACTGATTGAATTTAAAAATTACTAGTTTTGCTCTTGAAAGATGCTGTTATTATCTACCAGGAAACTTCATTCCTGGTGGTAACATTCCGCCCATTCCGCGCATCATCTTCTTCATTCCACCCTTGCCAGACATCTTTTTCATCATTTTCTGCATTTGGGTAAATTGCTTCAATAAGCGGTTTACATCTTGAATTTGGGTACCAGAACCGCCAGCGATTCTACGTTTACGAGATCCTTTAATCAAATCTGGATTCTTACGTTCTTTAGACGTCATTGAATTAATAATGGCTTCCATTTGTCCGGTCATTTTACCGTCTTGAACCTGAGCCAATGCTTCTGGTGGTAATTGTCCCACACCAGGAAGCTTCTCAAGCATGTTCATCATTCCGCCCATGTTTTTCATTTGCTGTAATTGCTCACGAAAATCTTCTAGGTCGAAACTGCCGCCAGATTTAACTTTTGAAGCCAGCTTCATCGCTTTGTCTTTATCGACGCCACGTTCAACTTCTTCAATTAAAGACAACACATCACCCATTCCGAGAATACGCGAAGCAATACGGTCTGGATGGAAAGGTTCTAGAGCATCGGTTTTCTCACCAACACCTAAAAATTTAATCGGTTTACCTGTGATACTGCGAATCGATAACGCAGCACCACCGCGAGCATCACCATCAACTTTGGTTAAGATAACACCCGTCAAAGGTAAAGCTTCATTGAATGCTTTAGCCGTATTGGCGGCGTCTTGCCCCGTCATCGCATCAACAACAAATAACGTTTCTACCGGATTGACAGTTGCATGCAGCTGTTTGATTTCATCCATCATGGCTTCATCAACGTGCAGGCGACCTGCTGTATCGACAATCACCACATCAATGAATTTTAATTTTGCATAGTTTATTGCTGCTTTAGCAATATCAACAGGCTTTTGGCTCACGTCAGACGGAAAGAATTCAACCTCGACTTCTGTAGCCAATGTCTCAAGTTGCTTAATCGCTGCTGGACGGTATACGTCAGCACTAACAACAAGGACTGATTTTTTATGACGAGTGCGTAAAAACTTACCTAATTTGGCTACCGAGGTTGTTTTACCCGCGCCTTGAAGACCCGCCATCATGATCACGGCTGGAGGTATTGCCGCTAGGTCGAGGGCTTCATTCGCCTCACCCATGGCTTTTTCAAGCTCATTTTGGACAATTTTAATAAACGCTTGCCCTGGGCTTAAGCTTTTTGACACCTCTTGACCCACAGCGCGTTCTTTTACGCTGTTAACAAAGTCTCTAACAACAGGTAAAGCTACATCCGCCTCAAGCAGCGCCATACGCACTTCACGCAGGGTTTCTTTAATGTTGTCTTCTGTTAAGCGACCACGGCCACTAATGTTTTTTAGTGTGCGTGAAAGTCTGTCAGATAAATTTTCAAACATTGAGCGGCTCTTTTAAGCATATCGATAATTGTGCCCATTATACCCAAGCCACTCTAAATTACGATACTTGCAACACGAAGAACTTAAACACTGGCTCATTTTGAGTAAATAAACTGTAGCTAAAGGCAGGAAACTGTTAAATTTTGGGTCTTAGGTCACTGCCATATTAGGCCCTGATCATGTTAATCTAATAAAATAATGAAAATGTGATGCTTTGATAGTATTGTTCAACACTCACAGCGCAGTTTTTCAGCATTAATTACTATGATAGGTTGAGTCTCAATGGTTATTTTTTCAGCGGCAGCCATGCTGTTTTATTGTTTAGCTTTGGTTTTAGTAACAAGCCGACTTTTTCATGTTGAAGGGCCTAACCGTAAGGCCGTTATGGTGGCTTCTGGTATTGCCGTCATCATGCACGGTTTTGCGCTTTCGAATGCAGTGTTTACCGTAGATGGACAAAACTTTAGTTTAACCAACGTGATTTCATTGGTTAACTGGATTATTGCATTAACGTTCACTATCACAATGCCTCGACTTAAAGTCATCATTGTTGTTCCCGTTGTGTATGCCTGCTCAATTTTATCAGTAGCACTTCTATGGTTAGTGCCACCGCAGTTTATTACTCACTTTGAAATACACCCTGAGCTCCTAGCGCATGTAGTATTATCACTTATGGCGTATAGCGCCTTGATGATAGCGGCTATGTATGCAATTCAGCTGTTGTTTATCCAGAATAAACTGAAGAAAAAACAGATGATGATGAGCCCTGCTATGCCACCATTAATGACGGTTGAAAAGCAACTTTATCACCTCATCATAATTGGTTTTATCTTACTCAGTTTATCGCTGGTAACAGGATTTGTATTTTTAGATGATATGTTTGGCGACGGTAAAGGCCATAAAGCAATATTGTCCATAATCGCTTGGGTGGTTTACGCCGTGATGTTGTGGCAGCAATATACAGTTGGCTGTAGAATCCGTACCGCAGTGATTTATAGCTTATCGGGTGCAGGCTTACTATCGCTAGCTTATTTTGGCGCTAGAGTTGTTAAAGAATTGATATTAAACTGATTTTAATATTTCTACACTGAATAAGCTTTTCTATTCTGTTGAAAAATAACCAAGATTACTTGACACTAACGGCCAATAATAAATAATGGCCGTTAAATTTATGACAATTTGGCCAATAGGCCAATTTCACACCACTTCATGGGGCCCCTTTTTTGGACGCTATATCTACCAGCGCACTCCTTATTTTCCTTTTGGTTTTAATCGTGATTTCTGCTTATTTTTCTGGTTCAGAAACCGCAATGATGAGCCTCAACCGATACCGCTTACGACATCTTGCGTCCAATGACCACAAAGGTGCCCAGCGTGCCTTAAAGTTATTAGATCGCCCAGATCGACTCATTGGCTTGATTCTCATCGGCAATAACCTGGTTAACATTCTTGCATCAGCAATTGCGACTATTATCGGTATGCGCTTATTTGGTGATATGGGTGTTGCTATTGCTACAGGTGTTCTGACTATTGTGGTGTTAGTGTTTGCAGAAGTCACACCAAAAACGTTTGCGGCTTTGCACCCTGAACGTATTGCATTCCCGTCGAGTATTTTATTAGGCTGGTTATTAATATTGCTGTCGCCATTAGTGAAAGCAATCAACTTAATTACCTCCATGTTTTTACGTTTGATGGGTATTAAAACAGTTAAAACAAGTGATGCGTTAAGCCAAGAAGAACTGCGTACCGTTGTGCATGAAGCTGGAGCACTGATCCCACAGCGTCACCAAGAAATGTTATTGTCGATTTTAGATTTAGAAAAAGTCACCGTCGAAGACATTATGATTTCGCGTTCAGATATTTATGCGATTAACGTCAATGACGACTTTAAATTGATAAATAAGCAAGTGATTCAAAGTCCGCATACTCGAGTATTAGTCTATCGCGATAACATCGATGATGCAGTCGGGTTTATCCACTTACGCGATGCATTACGCTTACAATCTAAAGAGCAATTCAGCAAGTCGTCATTATTACGGGCTGTTAAGGAGTTATACTTTATTCCTGAAGGCACACCACTAAACGTTCAATTGACTAATTTCCAGCAAAATAAAGAACGTATAGGCTTGGTTGTTGATGAGTATGGTGATATTCAGGGTTTAGTCACACTCGAAGATATTCTAGAAGAGATTGTCGGTGACTTCACTACCTCGATGCTGACCACAGCAAGTGAAGACATTAATATCCAACAAGATGGTAGTTTCTTAATTGATGCCACGATTAACATTCGTGACCTTAATAAAGAAATGAAATGGAATCTTCCGATTGATGGCCCTAAAACCTTAAATGGCCTTATCATTGAATTTCTCGAAGATATTCCAGCTGCAAACACCAGCTTACGCATCGTTGATTATCAAATAGAAGTTATCGATGTTGCGGATAATATGATTAAAACAGTCAGAGTTTTACCCAGTAATTTAACGTTAATTGATGATAACGAATAGATTTTCACACATAAAAAAGGCGCTGAAAGCGCCTTTTTTATTGCCATGAATTCGTCATTCATTACAACGCACGACGTTTAGCCTCTAAAGCACGGCGTTTATCACGTGCAATTGGGGTAATTTCTGCGGCTAAGTCTTTCTCCAAACCCAATATAAAATAAAACTCTGCCATCAAAAAAAATGGCCCAATCAGAAGCTGATTGAGATCATCCATAAAAGCAGGTTTAGCCTTTTCATATTTATGGCCAATAAACTGAATAACCCAGCCAATAACAAAAATACTAATGGCAATGATAAAGGAATGTGAAGTATGAACAACCAGCTCAGTGGTATATAACACCGGCAGAATGAACAATACTAATCCAAGTGCCAGGCGCATATGA
>NZ_PJAP01000562.1:0-4307 GCF_002836795.1 Shewanella sp. 11B5
TAGTGATACAATATCTAGGTTACGACTTTCATGACATCTCGATAATATCAATGCTATTACTGAAAACACCCTGCTCTTCTTACTCATTGAGCGTAATTAACTCACACCACTCAATTTGCACACTTCAATCAATCCGTTTTCAGGGATAGCACTCCCTCATTAAAGTTAAGCATTACCTTGTGCCCAGCGAATATACTGAACACTGTAAAAGCCTTGTAGCTATATATCAGGATGCCATGCAATAAGTCTAGTGTTGATGCCAAATGAGTAAAAAAATTCAATCATTGCTCATAAAGAAAGCACTAATTTGACGGTTACAGGTTACTTGCTGTTAAATTGTTAACGATGTTAAAAGCTGAAAATACCATAAAAAACCAACAGCAATCATCAAGCAGGCTGCAGTGCTTGAGCACCTCTAAGCATCGCTTCAATCAACTCTTTAGCATCAAATTTTGTTAATGCCTCATTGGCTCCGACTTGTTTAGCTTGGCTAACACTGATTTCGCTGGATAAGGACGTATGTAAAATAATGTACGCGTGTTCAATCGCTGGATTATTTTTAACCTCAAAGGCTAATTCGTATCCATCAAGTCCTGGCATTTCAATATCACTCACCAGTAAATCAATAGGCTTTCGTTCTTCCGCGGCTTGTTGCATCATCTGCAGTGCATCACGACCGTCGGCCGTCACTTGATAAGCAATGTTAATCGAATCTAATGCGTCAGATAATTGCTTGCGGGCAACTTTTGAATCATCCACCAGTAAAATACGTAACGGAGTTAATTTCTCACGTTGTACATCGGTTAATATCGCTCGATTATTAATCGGATCATCCGGGAATATTTTCGACAGTAATAACTCAACATCTAATAACTGAACGAGCTGATCATTAAAACGGGTTACACCTGTTAAAAATGCATTTTTGCCTAAGTTACCTGAAGGTGCTTCAATATTACGCCAATTACATTCAATGATTTTATCGATTGAGCGCACAAGAAAACCTATCACCATTCTCTGACAATCAGTAATAATGATGTAGCTGTCTTTAAGCTCTGCTTCGGTAACGGGCCTATAACCAATACCTGCAGCCATATCGATAATAGGAATAGTCATACCCCGAATGGTTGCAGCCCCCAAAATGGCTGGGTGAGAGTGCGGGATTTTAGTTAAAGGAGTAAACGGCACGAGTTCACGAATTTTTAAAGTACCTAAAGCAAACACTTGTGTTTGATTTAGCTTAAAAAGCAATAAACCCTGCGATTGATTCGCTTTGCTCATTTTCGGACTCATCATTACCCCTTCATCTAAAGACTGAAACCTATTTCACTATAGCATTTATCGTCAGTCTTTAGACTAGCTTAAGTGGTCTATTTTATCTGCAAACATCATTACAAATCACAAAATTAGCTATTCATCCGATAAGAGCCAACTCGATAAATCATTTCGATTACAATTACGTTTCAATAAATAGTGAATATTTGAGGAGAAGACTCTTGTTGATAACAAGAAATAGCAAACTACATTAATACCTTTCCGACAACAACCAGTCGACATTTTATACAAAAAAATTCAACGATTAAATCGCTCTTAGCCTTCTTAACGCAATTTATAAAAGCTAGGGAGAAAAACTTAATCGGCTATATACACATATAAGCTAGAACAGAGTGCAAGTTAGAACCGAATACAACCCAATAAAAACAACAAAGGGAAACAATGATAATTAAACCAGCTACTGATTTAATTATCATTGTTTCCCTCATTATTATGATGCTTTAAATTGACATAAAATCAGTTCGAAGCAGATTGCAGCTCGTAAAGCACATCATAAACAAATTGATCCCAACCCTCGGCATCGAACGCTAAGCCACTGGCATTGCGAACTTGACTAACTGCATGCAAAGGCGCCGCACCGTTTTCCATCATATAATAAGCCATCACCATTTCAGTACGATTAATCCCAGAGCGACAATGGAGTAACACTGGTAACTGATCGGCTTCACATTCACGAATAAATGTTAAAACCTGAGGGAGTATTTCAGCACAAATGGCTAGGTCATGCGGTTTAGGTGGAATATTATCAGGCAAATTAAACACTTTATGACGAAGACCTAATTCAGCCATAGCGTCGGTATCACAACCTTCAGCATTATTTAATGATGCGATTGCACCGAAACCAGCCTGCTTAAACTCAGCTAAATCCCACGCATCTTTGTTTGGACCACTACGGCCTGCAATTTGTCCATCAACTAACCAAAAAATATGTTTCATATTACCTACTACTAATCTGGTTTTTTAGCCCAAATATCAACATTAACTGAGGACAACTTCTTACGTTTTTTCTTGCCGCTACCTTCTGGCTTAGCCATTGGCTTAGGTTGTTCCAGTACGCTTTCAGGCACTACATCATCAGCCTCAAATCCGTTAACTTGTTCACGTTCAAGGCGAATTTGATTCTTTTTCTCAATAACAGAGAAGTGATGATACTCATCATGCGACAACAAGGTCAACGCTAAACCGACCTCTCCCGCACGCCCGCTGCGACCAATTCGATGCATATAATCTGCTGGACTGCGCGGTAAGTCAAAATTTATTACTACAGGTAATTTTTCAATATCAAGGCCACGAGCAGCAATATCTGTTGCAATGAGCACTTGAATATCACCCGCCTTAAAACCTTCCAATACACGACTTCTCGCGCCTTGGGCTTTATCACCGTGAAACACCTCTGCAGTGATACCACGTTTAGCCAGTTTTTGAGCTAAATGATTACAACTATTTTTAGCGCTAACAAAAATCAACACTTGGCGCCATTGATGCTGTTGTAGTAAATGTGCAAGTAAAGCGGTCTTTTTTTCACGATTAACCGTCATTACCCGTTGTACTAACGTACTCGCCTCAGCGCTTTGTAATTGTATCTCAAGCGGGTTAACGAGCAACGCTTGCGTGAGTTGGCGAACTTCATCTGGGAAAGTCGCTGAAAACAATAACGTTTGTTTTTGCTTAGGAAGTAAATTGAGTACTTGAGTCAGCTCTTCAGTAAAACCAAGGCTTAACATTCGATCTGCTTCATCAAGTACTAGCGTTGTCACTTGGGACAGCTTTAATGCATTTGACGATACTAAATCGAGTAAACGACCAGGCGTCGCGACCACTACATCCGCACCGCCACGCAATGCTAGCATCTGAGTATTAACAGATACACCGCCAAATGCAGCAACCACTTTAATGTCGCCATTTAAATGAACCGCATAAGATTTAAAGCTGTCGGCAACTTGCTTAGCAAGTTCTCGCGTTGGTACCAAGACTAACGCACTAACAAAATTACCTTTGGCAGATGTTGCAGCCCGACGACTTACCAATTGATGTAATATCGGCAATGCAAAAGCCGCTGTTTTACCTGAGCCAGTATTGGCACCTGCCAGTAAGTCTTTACCAGTTAATGTGCTAGGAATGGTTTCAGCTTGGATTGGTGTAGGCTGAAGGTATTTAAGCTCGGTTAATCTGGCCAACAATGGAGTATGCAGGCCAAACTCAGCGAAAGTCGTAGCTAAAGAAGCTTGGGTCATGTATCAAATGCGCTCAAGAAAATGGATATCAATCGCACATTTTAACGTACTTTGGCACAGCAGTCAGATAAATTAGTTAATTTCTTCAATCCCTTCCAAGTCCAGTAGCCACTGCTTCATATCGAGCCCATAAGCATAACCGGTTAACTTACCGCTTTTACCTATCACCCGATGACAAGGAACGATAATAGCAATTGGGTTTGCACCATTTGCAGCCCCAACAGCCCTGACAGCTTTAGGTCGCCCAATAGTATTAGCGATATCACTGTAACTGCAGCGCTGGCCGAATGTTAATTGACTCAGAGCATGCCAAACCTCATGTTGAAACACGGTACCTTTAGGTGCTAGAGAAACACTAAAATGCTGCCTTTGATTAGCGAAGTACTCTGTTAATTGAATGACTGTTGTATCAATGTGCTGCTGGGCTTGTACCAATAAATCTTGAGTTGTCTCAGTCGTGCTTTGTTGGAGTCTAAACTGAGTTTGAATCTCTACAAGCAAGCTCGTTTGGGCAAGGTCTTCAACCTGCAGATGGGTTAATCCATACTCAGATGCTTTAAGCGAGAGTAAACCAACTGGACTTGTGACTAAAGCATGACACTTGGGCGAAGTAAAATGGGTCATAATATTATCCGTTTTTTGCAGCGACAGGATCGTTATCCCAAAGCTGGAAGGTTAAGTAGCTGCCCCAAGGTGATGCTTGTGTTGCAATGTCGGCAGCAATGCTTATGTACGATTTAG
>NZ_PJAP01000563.1:0-4292 GCF_002836795.1 Shewanella sp. 11B5
GAAGTTGTTAACGATAGTGCTTTACTACCGGTAAATATAGTAGACTTTGTTATAATTGTTAAAAATGGCCATTTAGTTTTTTCATGCTGAATCTATTGTAATAATGCAGCTTGATCCGGTTCAATATGCCAAGCGATATTTCTGCTCTATAGCATTCCTATGCCGTAATAAAGCTTATTACTTCGCAATAATAGCCTGCTCGATTTGTGCTCTTAACCAAACAAAAGCGGGATCCGTTTCAGTATTCATGTGCCAGTATAAATGAGTATCAATGTCCGGTAGTTCAAATGGCATGGTGCACACATGTAAATCTGGATGTATAAACTGCTCCGCTATAGAGCGCGGTAAAGTCAACATTAAAGGCGACCCGATGACAATTTTAGCAGCGGTTTGGTAACTCTGGCATCGGTATTTAATGTGCCGATTTACACCTTGTTGTTGTAACAATATATCTTCCATCACTCGACCAATAGGTCTGCTTGATACGGCTACATGTTCAGCATTAGCATAATCAGTCGGAGTCAATTTGGTACTAGGCTCTAAATACATTGCATGTTGTCGACGGTCTATCAACACACAAAATGGATCTGACAATAGGGTTTTGTGAGCTAAAGGGGCATTCACCGCTCGCGCAACATCAATGGCTAAATCCACCTCCCCATTGGCTAACTGACGCGCTATATTTTCCCGAGATAATGACATACTGGCTATTTTCGCATGCGGAATTAACTTCACAACTTGCTTAATCAGCGTTGGCATTATTTGGCTTTCTAGCGCTTCATGAATGGCTATTTTAAAAGTTTGCTCCGTAGTAAGCGGGTCAAATTCACCACATTGCTGCAGTACTTGCCTTATTCGATTTAGCGCACTAATAAGTTGCGGAGCCATACGTTGACAAGCTGCTGTTGGTTGCATTTGCAGACCTTGGCGTACAAACAGCGGGTCGTTTAACACTAAACGTAATCGTTTTATCGCATGGCTCACTGCTGAAGGCGTTATAAACAACGACTTTGACGCTAAAGTCATGTTTTGCTCCAAATAAAGAGCTTCAAATATTTTTAACAAATTAAGGTCAAGTTGCTGAATTGCTTTGGTATCTGCCATTTTGGTCTCTATTGTTAAATGAATTTGCAACACACAACTATGAATAGTATTCATTGCAACCTAACATGTTATTTCATTTTATTCACTTATATTACTGCGATATGCTAACCACACAAATAATAGCTCGGTCACGTAATCACAATAATTGTGGTTTACGTCACGCAGGATGCTTACATGAATATCTACGCTACAGAGAAATCACAACAATATTTAGCAAAAGTAACCTCATTTATTAATGACAAAATTTTACCCATTGAAGCAGAATTGTTTATCGAAAACAGACGCCTTAACCACAATAGCGATTGGACTCAATGGCAACTATTACCGCAAATAGAAGCGCTTAAAACGCAAGCAAAAGCAGAGGGGTTATGGAATTTATTTCTGCCTGATGCCGAATTAGCTAAAGGGTTGACCTGTGTTGAATACGCCCCTTTGGCTGAAGAAATGGGACGCTCGCTTCTGGCCCCGGAAATCTTCAATTGTAATGCTCCAGATACCGGCAACATAGAAGTGCTTTATCACTTTGGTGATAAGCAACAGCAGCAACAATGGTTAACGCCGCTACTTGCTGGTGAAATACGCTCAGTATTTGCGATGACAGAACCTGATGTCGCCTCATCGGATGCCACTAATATGCAAGCTACCATCATTGAAGACGGTGATGATGTGGTGATTAATGGCCGTAAATGGTGGTCAACGGGCTTAGGTCATCCAAACTGTAAAGTAATGATCTTTATGGGCTTGTCACATAGCGATGCACCTAAACATCAACGTCATAGTATGGTATTAGTGCCGATGGACGCGCCTGGGGTCAGCATCACACGTATGTTAACCGCCTATGGTGATTATGATGCCCCTTATGGCCATGGAGAAATGGAACTCGTTAATGTACGTGTACCTAAAAGTAATGTGATTATGGGTTTAGGTAAAGGCTTTGAAATAGCTCAAGGTCGATTAGGCCCCGGTCGTATTCATCATTGCATGCGGGCTATTGGCGCAGCAGAACGCGCCTTATCATTAGCGATTGAGCGCGGACAATCTAGAGTTGCCTTTGGTCAACCTATTATCAAGCTCGGTGGCAATCTTGAACGTATTGCCCAAGCGCGCATGGCAATAGAACAAGCACGATTACTGACACTGAATGCCGCATGGAAAATCGATAACTTAGGCGTCAAGCACGCTATGACCGATATTTCGGCAATTAAAGTGGTTGTCCCAAATATGCTGACCCAAGTCGTCGACATGGCGATTCAAATGTATGGTGGCGCAGGGATGAACCATGACACACCATTAGCAGGGTTTGCAGCAATGGCCCGCAGTTTACGTTTAGCTGATGGACCTGATGAAGTGCATATGGCCATGGTGTCACGTCTTGAGTTAGCTAAGTACAAGTAATGGTGATGACTATGAAACCAATAACACAATCACAAAATGTAGTGGTCACTGGCGCGGCATCGGGTTTAGGTAAAGCACTGGCACTAAAATGGGCCAGTCAGCACGCCGAAGTGTGCGTTGCAGATATTAATAAACCAGCTGGTGAACAGGTGTGTCAAGAAATCCAAGCGTTAGGAGGTAAAGCATTTTTCGTACCTTGCGATATTACCAACACAGACAGCATTACAGCGCTCGTACAAGTACTGAATGAGCGTTGGCAACATATCGATGTGTTAATCAATAATGCCGGCGTTGCGTCAGCAGATAAAATTGAAGTTGAACCTATTTTGCAATGGCGCTGGGTAATGGAAATCAACCTGTTTGGTATTGTGAATATGTGCCAACAGTTTGTTCCCATTTTTAAACAACAAGGCGTTGGCAGTATTGTCAATGTCGCTTCACAAGCTGGCTTGACTCCAATCCCGTTTATGTCCAGTTACAACGCATCAAAAGCGGCTGTGGTGTCGTTGTCAGAAACCTTGCGCCTAGAACTTGCCGATGACAATATCAATGTTAGCGTGTTATGCCCAGGCTTCTTTAAAACCAACCTAGGTAGCAGTTTACGTACCCAACTACCTACAATGGAAAAGCTGCTGGGTAAGTTATTTGATAAGTCTCCCATAAATGCAGCGCAAGTCGCCGACATTGCTTATCAAGGTGAAAGTAAAAAACAATTCCTCTTACTGACACATCAACAAGGCAAACGGCTTTATCAGTTAAAACGCTTATTGCCTTTGCATTGGTATTTTAAATTAGTATTGAAACAAACACATCGTCTTAGGCAATTGTTAAGGGAGGAATAAGCTTAATGAACCAACAATATCTGGATAAAGCCAAAGCGGTTCGTGCAGGCGAGGAGCTTGATGCTGCGATAATTGACCCGTGGTTAAAACAACATATCGACGGACTTGAGGGAGACTTAACCATAACCCAGTACACTGGCGGTGCATCCAATTGGACTTACTGCTTAAGTTACGCCAATCGCGAGCTTATTTTACGCCGCGCGCCCAAAGGCACTAAAGCTAAAGGTGCTCACGACATGGGGCGCGAGTATCGATTACAACAAGCACTTAAACCTGTTTACCCTTATGTACCTGCAATGCTGGCACATTGTGAAGATGAAAATGTATTAGGAACTGAATTTTATGTCATGGAAAAGCTCAATGGCATTATCCCAAGACAAAACCTCCCTAAAGGCTTAAAAGTCGATAAGACGCAAGCCAGAACGCTTTGCACTAATGTAATTGATTGTTTAATCGAATTACATAAAGTGGATGTAGATGCCGCTAATCTTAACCATATCGGCAAAGGCGAAGGATATACGCAACGCCAGATTGATGGCTGGAGCCAACGCTACACTCAAGCTAAAACCTGGAATGTGCCCTCTGGCAAAAAAGTGATGACTTGGCTACAACAACATAAACCAGCACAAGAAAGCATTTGCCTAACCCACAATGACTTTCGGTTTGATAACGTAGTGTTAGATCCAAATGACATCAGTAAGGTCAATGGAATACTCGACTGGGAACTGGCGACGCTGGGGAACCCATTAATGGATTTGGGTAATACCCTCGCCTATTGGGTTGAAGCAGATGATGACTTTTTAGCACAAATGACTCGCCGCCAACCCACACACCTTGACGGTATGCTCACTCGACAACAAGTTGTTGAATATTATTGCGATAAAATGAATATCACCATTGATGATTTTCGTTTTTATGAGGTGTTCGGTTTATTCCGTTTAGCAGGCATAG
>NZ_PJAP01000564.1:0-4289 GCF_002836795.1 Shewanella sp. 11B5
TACGTGATGCAACGTATGTTGTCACTGCGCGTGAAGATAAAGCAACCTCAAGCAAACCTTCGGCCCCTTATATTACGTCGACGTTACAGCAAGCTGCCAGTACTCGTCTTAGTTTCGGTGTAAAGAAAACCATGATGATGGCGCAGCGTTTGTATGAAGCTGGTCACATTACGTATATGCGTACCGATTCAACCAATTTGAGTAAAGAAGCGGTTGAAAACTTACGTGAAATGATTGGTGCCGAGTTCGGTGACAAGTATTTACCGGCAGAACCTATTCGTTATGGTAGCAAAGAGGGCGCTCAAGAGGCGCATGAAGCTATTAGACCGTCAAACGTGGCTGTGCAGTCCGCTTCGTTAACCGATATGGAAAGAGACGCTCAGCGCTTGTATGAGCTTATCTGGCGTCAATTTGTGTCCTGTCAAATGACACCAGCTCAATATGATGCAACACGTTTAACGGTAACCGCGGGTGATTACGAATTAAAAGCCAGTGGCCGTACCTTACGTTTTGATGGTTGGACTCGTGTTCAGCCACAAGTGAGTAAGAAAAACGAAGAAGATAAGACACTGCCAGTCGTTGCAAAAGGCGACAAATTAGTGCTTGAAACGTTGTCGCCAAAACAACACTTTACCAAGCCTGCGCCGCGTTACAGCGAAGCATCTTTAGTTAAAGAGCTTGAGAAGCGTGGTATTGGTCGTCCTTCAACGTATGCGACGATTATTTCAACCATTCAGGATCGTGGTTACGTTAAAGTTGATAACCGCCGTTTCTTTGCTGAAAAAATGGGTGAGATTGTCAGCGAACGCTTAGTCGGCAGTTTTAAAGAATTAATGAGCTACGACTTTACCGCCAGCATGGAGCAAACATTAGATGATGTTGCTCAAGGTAAGCTGGACTGGAAAAAAGTATTAGACGGTTTTTATGGCGACTTTACCAAGCAGTTATTGTTGGCCGAGTTAGATCCTGATGAAGGTGGTATGCGCCCTAATGAGATGGTATTAACAGACGACATTAAGTGTCCAACCTGTGGCCGTCCAATGGGTATTCGCACTGGTTCAACAGGGGTCTTCTTAGGTTGTTCTGGTTATGCGTTACCACCTAAAGAACGTTGTAAGACCACGCTTAACTTAACCCCAGGTGAAGAAGCTGTAAGCGACAATGAAGATGGCGAAACGGAAGCGTTACGTGCTAAACATCGTTGTGGTAAGTGTGGTACGGCGATGGATAGTTATCTCATTGACGAGACGCGTAAATTGCATGTTTGTGGTAATAACCCGTCATGTGATGGTTACGAAGTTGAAGCCGGACAATTTAAGATTAAAGGTTATGAAGGTCCAATTATTGAGTGCGATCGTTGCGGCAATAATATGGAACTTAAAAATGGTCGATTTGGTAAGTATTTTGGTTGCACCAATAGCGAGTGTAAAAACACCCGTAAGTTGCTGAGAAGCGGCGAAGCGGCGCCACCAAAAGAAGATCCTATCTTCCTACCTGAATTGAAATGTACTAAATCGGATGCTCACTTTGTGCTTCGTGATGGTGCTGCGGGCATATTTTTAGCTGCCAGTACTTTCCCTAAATCGCGTGAAACACGTGCGCCGTTAGTGGAAGAGTTAGTTCAGTATCGTGATTTGTTATGGCCTAAATATGCGTATCTTGCTGATGCGCCAGTCGAAGATGATGAAGGAAATAAAGCCTCGGTTAAATTTAGTCGTAAAACGAAAGAGCAGTATGTTGCTACTGAAGTTGACGGTAAAGCTACCGGTTGGTCTTCTAAGTTTATCGGCGGTAAATGGGTTAGTGAATCAACTAAGAAAAAAGCGAAGAAATAACTTTTAGCTTTGGTTGCAACATAACCCTGTTCATTAACGCTACCCATACGGGTAGCGTTTTTGTTTGTGTCACAAATGGGTATAGACCGTAATCCGTTTTAGTAAAGATAATAGGGTTAGTGAGCAAACCTGTTTTAACTCTCGATAAGCAAGAACACTCGATATATAAGAACTTTCGATATAAAAACAAAGATGACAGATACAAAAAAGCACTGATTATTATCAGTGCTTTTTTAGTGACAAAACATTACCAATCTACATCGATGTTAAGCCGAAATAGAGCAAATTATTTGGCACTATTTTGAGCAGCTTGAATGGCCGTTAACGCAATGGTGTAGACAATATCATCGACTAATGCGCCGCGTGATAAATCGTTAACCGGTTTACGCATACCTTGAAGCATTGGCCCGATGCTGATTAAATCAGCACTACGCTGTACCGCCTTGTATGTGGTGTTACCCGTGTTTAAATCTGGGAACACAAATACGGTTGCTTTACCTGCGACAGGGCTGTCAGGTGCTTTAGAGAGCGCTACGTTAGGCATGACTGCTGCATCGTATTGCAATGGACCATCGATAATCAAGTCCGGACGTTTTTCTTTCGCGATTCGTGTAGCTTCACGTACTTTATCCACATCAGAACCGGTGCCAGAAGTACCCGTTGAGTAACTGATCATCGCAACGCGAGGCTCAATACCAAAGGCTTTAGCTGATTCAGCTGACTGAATCGCAATATCGGCTAGTTGTTCAGGATTTGGATCTGGGTTAATCGCGCAATCGCCATACACTAGCACTTGATCAGGCATCAGCATGAAGAAAATCGACGACACTAAGCTAGAACCCGGTGCCGTTTTGATCAACTGCAATGGTGGGCGAATAGTATGTGCCGTGGTATGAATAGCACCGGATACAATTCCATCTACTTCATCTTGTGCCAGCATCATGGTACCAAGTACCATGTTGTCTTCAAGTTGCTCACGGGCAACAACTTCTGTTAACCCTTTGCTACGACGTAATTCGAGCATAGGCTCAACGTACTTTTCACGCACGCTTTCTGGCTCAATGATTTCGATGCCTTCACCTAAAATAACATCTTGTTGCGATGCAACGCGTAAAATCTCTTCGCGATTACCGATTAACACGCAACGAGCAATACCCCGTTCAGCACAGATAGATGCTGCTTTTACGGTTCTTGGCTCTTCACCTTCAGGAAGCACGATAGTTTTACGGGCAGCACGGGCTAGCTCGGTTAACTTGTAACGGAATGCCGGAGGAGATAGACGGTGTTCACGTGGAGAATCCTGGGTAACACTTTCAATCCAGGTTTGGTCAATATGACTGGCCACGTATTCTTGCACTTTTTCAACGCGCACCGCATCATCCACAGGCACTTCATGATCAAAGCGTTGAATATTGAGCGAGGTCTGCCATGTATTTGAATCAATTAAAAATACTGGCAAGCCTGTTTCAAAAGCTTGTTCACATAATTTCATTATTTCTGGTTCAGGCGGGTAGCCCCCAGTAAGCAACAACGCGCCAATTTTAACGCCGTTCATCGCTGCTAAACATGCAGACACGATCACGTCGGACCGATCGCCAGAAGTTACTAACAATGAATTTGTTTTGATGTGAGTAACCATGTTAGGCAGGCTACGAGCACAAAATGTTACACGGCGCATACGACGAGTATGCATTTCACCGGCATTAATGATTTTGGCATTTAAGTGCTTGGCCAAATCAGATGCACGCGGGGCAATTAGCTCTAAATTGTATGGCACACTACCTAATATACGCAGCGGACTTTTACCCGGAAGTTGGAACATTCCTGAGCTATCAACGGCATTCATATTTTTATCATCAAATACTTCAGATAAATCAGGACGAGTGCGACCTTCATTGTCAACTGGAGCACCAATTTTATTGATGATAGCGCCAATTAAACGTTTGTTTTTCTGTCCACCCCAAGAGTTAAAGGCGATTTCTAATCGATTCATTAATCCATTAGGCGTATCGTTACCAGGGGTTGCGATGAAAATAACATCGGCGTCTAATGCTTTGGCAATTTCATAGTTAATGTCATCAGCAAATGGATGGCTACGTGTTGGTACTAAGCCTTCAACCACTAGGATTTCAGTATTACTGGCGCATTCTGCTGCGCGGGCAATAATCTGTTCCAGTAGGACATCAGTTTGCTCTGAACGGATTAACGCTTCAGCATGGACCATTGAATAAGGTTCCAACGGATTGACGGTTGGAGAAGTACTTAAAATAGTGGTTGAACGTTCTGGACCAGTATCACCAGATCGAATTTGAGCAATAGGTTTAAAAAATTGGACTTTAACGCCTTTGCGTTCAAGCGCACGAACCATACCTAAGCTTAGTGATGTTAATCCCACTCCAATACCGATTGGAATAAGCATAATATTACGAGACATAACGACCTCTTGTGTGCGTA
>NZ_PJAP01000565.1:0-4282 GCF_002836795.1 Shewanella sp. 11B5
TGCGTTTCGACTTTCATCAATATATGCATTGGCTCGGTGTGATAGTTGTAAATACCATCGGGATCAGGGAAAAAACGTCCCGCAACAGAACCTGTCATCACCGCAGCATTATCTTTGTAAGCTGATAACACGTAATCAGGTGTCACTTCAAAGGTGTTTTTAATCATTTTGAACAATGACTTTGGCTGTACTTCACCATCGATTGTCCAATCTGCATTGAAAATTTTGTGGCGACAATGTTCCGAGTTTGCTTGAGCAAACATCATTAATTCGATGTCGTTAGGGTTACGCTTTAAACGAACAAAATTTTCAATTAAATAGTCAATCTCATCATCGGCAAGGGCCAAGCCTAGCTTAATGTTGGCCACTTCTAATGCGCGGCGGCCTTCAGCAAGAATATTCACACTGCTAAATTTTGCCGGTTCTGTACGAGCAAATAATACTTCAGCAGCTTCAAACGCTGGCAGCATCACTTCGACCATACGGTCATGTAATAACCCTTGCAGTAGTTTTTGTTGTTCTGCGGTTAATACTGACGCTTCAACATAATAAGCAATACCACGTTCAAGACGGCTAACTTTGCCTAAACCACAGTTATGAGCAATGTCGGTTGCTTTAGAAGACCAAGGAGAAATAGTGCCAGGACGAGGGGTAACAAACAGTAAAGTGCCTTGTGGGGCATGAGACTCAATAGCTGGGCCATAAGTAAGAATAGTTTCTAACTGTAGACGTTCATTATCATCTAGTGGTTCACTCAAACTGGCTAAATGTACATATTCAGCATAAATTTGAGAAACAGGAAGCGCTGCGTTTTCGCAAGCCTCCATGAGTTTTTGAACTCTAAATGCAGATAGTGCTGGGGCTCCGCGAATGATTTCCATCACGTCTATTCACCTTTATAATATAGGAGGATCAGAATTGGCGCTATTATAGGGAATTGCACACTACAAATCACCTTCAAGCACCGGTGAAAACAGTGTTTCCTGATAGGGAAAATATCCCACTCAAGTAATGCTAAAGTGAATAACATGATCACTTTACCTTTTAACAAAAAACAACCACAAAATGCTGCTTATTTGCTCAACTATAGGCGTTTAGGAAAACTCCTGATAAAGTAAGCCAAAAATAAGCTAACTCCCCTACATATTTAAAGGCTATTCAACCGGTATTTCATTCGTTTTTACACATCATTCTGGTGACATTAACGAAACAACTTAAGATAACCAATTAATAAATATGATCAAAACCTTATTCATAATCTTACTTTGCGGGATTCTATCCGCCTGTCAACCTGTTGATATTCAAGATGTTGATATTGCCGCTCCTGCACCTAAGCGTACCGTATTAAAGGTAGGGACCTTATATGGCCCACAGATTTATCTGAATTCAGAACAGGGTGAAAGCGGATTCGATTTTGAAATGGCGCAGCGCTTTGCTGACTATTTAGCCGTCCCTTTAGAGATGATTCCGTATACCAATCGCAAGCAATTATTTGCGGCATTAAAAGAAAACAAGATTGATATTATTGCGGCCGGTATCGCTAAAACCCCCAACCGCAGTCAACAATTCAAGCTCGGACCAACATTATATAAAGTCAACCAAGTACTGGTATATAAGGAAGGCACTCCGGAACCCAAAGACATTAGCACTCTGTCGGGTGAGATTACCGTCATGGCTAACTCATCTTCGGTCAATACCTTAACCAAATTACAAAAAGACTATCCTGAGTTGATGTGGAATCAAGTCAACGACAAAGACAATGAAGAACTGTTTGCACTAATAGCCAACGGTGAACTGAACTACACCATTTCAGATTCAAATAGTTTATTGATCAATCAACGCTTTTTACCCGAACTGCGCGCGGGAATGATTTTAGAAGAAAAAGTCGAAGTGGTGTGGCTATTACCGCCGAATAACAGCGATCGTTTAATGAGTAAGTTGTTGGCTTTTTGGCATAAAGAAAGGCGTGCAGGTACGCTGGAGCATTTAAACGAGAAGTATTTTGGCCACGTAAAACGTTTTGATTACGTTGATACTCGTGCCTTTATCCGCGCAATTGATAATATTCTTCCCGAATATCGCAGTTTTTTCGAGGAGTATTCTGGAGAGTTAGATTGGCGTAAATTAGCGGCCGCCAGTTATCAAGAATCACACTGGAATCCGAGTGCTCGCTCACCTACTGGGGTGAGAGGTATGATGATGCTAACCCAGCCTACAGCAGCTTACGTCGGTGTAGATGATCGTCTAGATGCAGAACAAAGCATACGTGGTGGCGCATTTTATTTAAAAGACATGATGGAGAGACTGCCAGACACCATTTCTGAAGCTCAACGGATCTGGTTCGCACTGGCGTCTTATAATATCGGTTTAGGCCATGTTGAAGATGCGCGCCGATTAACAGAATCAATGGGAATGGATCCAAGCGCATGGCGTGATGTCAAAAAAGTATTACCTTTGCTGCAACAATCTAAATATTATAAACAAACTCGCTATGGTTATGCTCGTGGTAGTGAAGCTGTCCATTATGTTGACAGTATTCGTCGTTACTACGACACCTTAGTTTGGATCGATAATCAAACCAAAACAATGGAGATTATCGAAGAGAAAGAACAAGTTGAAGTGATTGCAGAAGAAGTGCCAGCCAAAAGTCACGTATCGGCGCAATAATTATTATGCGTGAGAGTTTATCGTCATAAAGCTGACCGATAATCGTCACGAATATAAGGTACTATGGTGCTGAATTTATCGTTAGAAAGCATTCTGCTAAAGTATGTTGTTTATCAGTAACCTCGGTGAGGTTAGCCAATATTAAGGGATCACGGTATGAGAAGAAGAGCTATAAGCAATACCATGTCACGTCGTCGTGTCATGCTTAAAGTACATAAAAGCCGCATTCAAAATCGTCAACGAGCTCATTTTTTATTGGTTCAAACTGAAAATTAATCTTTCGTTAACCACATAAAAACAAGTCACTCAATCAGTCTATTTTTTAGCTAACTGTTTGAGTGCTTTTTTTTCAGCTCTACGTCGCTGAAAAAATGCACTTAATTGCGCGCCACATTCTGCTGCCATCACACCTGAACTCACTTCAAGCTGATGATTAAATACAGGATGTTGCAATAAATTAATCACACTACCCGCCGCGCCAGTTTTTAAATCATCCGCACCATACACAACCCGCGTAATACGGCTGTGCACCATAGCACCCGCGCACATAGTGCAGGGCTCTAACGTGACATATAAAGTGGTGTCGAGCATACGATAATTTTCTAACACCTTGCCGGCTTGACGAATACATTCCATCTCGGCGTGAGCGGTTGGATCGTGATTTACAATACTTAAATTACAACCACTAGCAATCAATACATCGTCTTTAACCAATACGGCACCCACAGGCACTTCGCCTTTTAGCTCGGCTTGCTCGGCAAGTTGCATCGCTAAACGCATCCACTTTTCATCAATGGCGCGCTGAAGCTGATTCGATTTATCATTGTGCGCATTAGAAAGTGGGCAAGTATCGGTGGAAACGTGTGCTTTTGGGGTATCTGTCACTCTATAAAACCTAGGTAATTGTCATACGTGGCTATTCTAGCAAATAAAAAAGACGCCGCAGCGTCTTTTTTAAATCAAACTAGGTGTCACGCTACAGCGTTATTCCCATTCAATTGTTGCAGGCGGCTTACCTGAAATATCATAAACCACACGAGAAATACCATCGACTTCATTGATAATACGGTTAGAAACGCGGCCTAAGAAATCATACGGCAAATGTGCCCAATGTGCGGTCATAAAGTCGATAGTTTCTACCGCACGTAGCGATACAACCCAATCATACTTACGACCATCACCCATTACACCTACCGAACGAACGGGTAAGAAAACGGTAAAGGCTTGGCTCACTTTATTATACAAATCAGCTTTGTGTAGCTCTTCAATAAAGATAGCGTCTGCACTTCGCAGTAAATCACAATATTCTTTTTTCACTTCGCCAAGTACACGAACACCTAAACCTGGTCCTGGGAACGGATGACGATAAAGCATGTTGTAAGGCAGGCCTAACTCTAAACCAATTTTACGCACTTCATCTTTAAATAACTCACGTAGTGGTTCAACTAAACCCATCTTCATATCGGCAGGTAAACCGCCAACATTGTGGTGCGACTTAATCACATGTGCTTTACCGGTTGCACTGCCCGCTGATTCAATCACGTCAGGATAAATAGTGCCTTGGGCTAGCCATTTAGCATTCGCGCATTTTTTTGATTCTTCATCAAAAATTTCG